>DAITPE010000053.1:0-15364 GCA_036833775.1 Pyrinomonadaceae bacterium
TGCGGCGGCTAAAGCCTTCGATCTTTTTGCCATAAAACTTTTCCCGTGCGAAGAAATTTGAAGCAAAAAAGATTATAGCTTGTGTCTGAATATGTGAAAAATCAAGAAACCTTTTCGATAAAATGCCGATAACTTTGGCAAAGTAATTTCAAACAGCGAAGGAGTTAAAAATAAAATGAGAGTTGACGGCGGAACGACGAGTGCGGTGAAGGAAGTTTCTTATCAAAAACCGAGCGAGATCGTTAAAAAAGATAATAATTCGACGCAGACTACGACCGATAATTTTCGGACGAGTTTGTTCGATCGCGATTTTGCAGCGCGTTACACGGCGGCGAAACTGAGTTTTGATCGCGGCGGAAATACGACCGCACCAGTGAAACAAACGCCGAATCTGACGACTTCGGGAAGCGGAACGGCGACGACTTATCGCATCGGCGACGCGGCGCGTCCGAACATTCATCACGACAACGGATTTTTGCAGAATCCGAACAATCCAAACGATCCGACGCCGCTTCCGACGGTAAAACCTTCGCAAGCCGATAAAGATTATTACAACGACCAGCTTTCGCAGGTGCGTTGGGCGCAGAGAATCGACGGCTTGCACATTCCTTTCAGAGATGAAGACGACACGGCGCGGCGTTTAGACGACGGAATCGAAGCGTATCGTCATTTTCTCGAAGGAAACGGTGCGGACAGACAATTTTCTTACGATAAATTCGTGAGCGAAGACCCGTCGGGACAGACGGTTTTGAACAACGCGATCGCCGATACTCAGCGCGGCGCGGAAGATTTATACAACCAAATGGTTAAAAACGATCCGAGTCTTGCAGGCAAACCGATCACTTTTAATGTGACAAGCGGCGCGATCACGGTTGGCGGAAGCGATGCTTATCCGTATCCGCAAACCGAAGATTGGCAAAAAGCGATCGGCGGACATCCGATCTGGAACAGTGCGACCGTGACCGTCACGCCGCCGACGGAAGCGGGCGGAAAGCCGACTTTTTCAATGAATTATACGCTTCACGCCGAAGACCGTTATAATTTCAATCCCGGACAAGCGGATATTGCGACGGGCGTTCCCGACGCGACGCGCGGAAAGCTCGAACAGACGGGTTTGGCGCATCAATACACGCAATATGCAACGCTGAACCGCGACGTAACGTGGACACAGGGAAGTATTTCGACGACGACAAACACGACGAATCCGAATAATCGTTAAGAAAGATATTTATCCACAGATAAACGCGGATAGACACGGATTTTAAGAATATTTTAGTTTTCTGAATTTATCCTGAAAATCTGTGTTCATCTGTGGATAATTGTTTTTACCGATGAAATTTATTTTGCTAAAATCATTGCAATGACACGAAAGCTGAATTTTTGTTTTCAAACGGCTTTGGTCGTAATCAGTTTGGCATTTGCGGCTTGCGGCGTTTCAAATTCCGCAACGGCGAACAGGCAAACCAATCCGCGCAATATGAATGAATCAAACGTCAAAACTACGGAAGTAAAAACGAGCATCGAAGAACTTGAAAAACAGATAAATCTGTCCGTTCGCCCGTCGGAAGTAAAATGGGTTGCCGAAATTTTCGATAATTCAAAAGGAATGATTCCCGGACCGAACGATTACCGCTTGACCGCTTTACTGAAATACGACGATAAAACGACAGCAGAATTAGTTAAAAAATTGGAATTGGAAACGAGCGAAAAATCTTTGGGGAATACAGACATCAAAGAATGGTTTCCCGAAGAGGTTAAAAATTCCGCAAAAACAATGGACAACCGAAAATTTCTCGAAGGCGCAAAATATCAACCGAAATCATTTTTTCGCGGCACATATCAAAACGGAGATTTAATAAAAGTCGGCGAAACCAACTATTTTGTGTTAAACCTTTTCTCGTTTTAAGAATTGATTTGGGAATCCGAAAAATAAAGAGGAAAATTTTCGTAATTCGGCTTGACAAGATTAAGCAAAATATTTAACCTAAAAATTCGTCTTCGGACGTTTATTCCGCAGTAGCTCAATGGCAGAGCATTCGGCTGTTAACCGAAGGGTTGTAGGTTCGAGTCCTACCTGCGGAGTTTAGTTTTTGCACAAGTTAATGACTTAGGTTTTAAAAAGTCTCCACTTTTTATCCTTTATGGAAAAGTGGAGACTTTTTGTTTTTCTATACTGCCTTTCAACATTCTCACGGTCAAATTATAAAGTCCGAAGATGATTTAAATATTGAGATTTGGAGTAGGACAATTATTTCTTTGATGTCGGTTGACAAAGATTTTTAGTTCGTGGTAACTTTCATACAAATTTTGGTAACCGACAGTAATAAATAATTTTATTTGATTTGTTAGTTTATTTTAGGGAAGTAAATTAACGCACAAACGAAGGTTGAATTTCCGGTTTTATATCGGATAAAACACAGTAAATTTCTACTTCTGTTAAAACAGTAAGAGAAAGTGTTTGAAGTTTTGGTTTAAACGCGATTTTCAAAAAATGATGTTGAGTATTTTAATCATTTATTGATTTTCCGCGAAGTTTTTTGCCTGTTTGAAAGGCTTAATTTTCTTACTAAGTTTTAATTTATATAAGATTTTTTATTTGTGTAAGTGTATGTCGGTAGTTCTCCTTATTTCACCAATTTTATCAAGAGCAGATATGCCTTTGCGCTGTTTGTTTGAATTGGTCACGAATCTTAAAAAAGAAAAGAGCATCTGCCCGATTTTCTCGGCTTTTCGGGCAGATGCTCTTTTCTTTTTTTCACAAAAAATAATTGGAGATTGTTTTTAACAAGGTTTTTGCAGATTGGAATGTTAAAACTTGAATATTATGCCCGTTAGTAAAAGTAAAAGCCTGACCGGTAATTAGGGTTACTGATCAGACTTTTCGATTTGATCTTGAAGACGAAATTATCGTCAAGATGCACCTGAATTGAAAAACATCTTACGCTATTTCTTTCTTCAAAATCAAGCCATATCCCAATTTCGTGCGAATTTTGCACGGAAATATTTTTCGGGTGAAAAATATTTTCTGTGCGAGCGTCTTTCAGAAAAAATGCTCGCACAAATCCTTCAAGACTTTTGCGCCTTTTTTTCGGCAAAAAATATTTGGGACGCAAGTTTTAGAAAAAGCCTAAAAACAGATTTCTACAGTTTTAGCGGATTGGACGAGAAAAAACATTGGCTGGCTGCCGCCGCCGTGTTTTGTAACATCGCCACACGGCAATAACAGGCAAATTACGTTTTTCCGTAGCGCGAATTTCGATTCAAGATTTTGCTGGAGAAGTTGATTTTTAGATAGACAAATACGGTTTGAAGATATGAAGAAAAGATCACAATTTAAGCATCGTTTAACGGTTATCGGCGGACTGTTGATATTTACGGCATTGAGCATTGCTGCCGCTGCCCGCACGCACCGAATCGATCTTTTTGAAACATTGACTGCCGGACTGCTCCGAACAAATCCGACACCGACCCCGACACCGCCGCAACGCAAGCAAAAACCGAAAAGATTAAGCGAAAGACTCAGACAAGCCTCGCGCTTAGTCGGAAATTCACCTGAGGAAAATTCATTGCTGGCACCGCTCGCCACGACCGAGTTTAATTTAATCGGTCTGGTCGGCACAGTTGCTCCGGCGACCCAAACCGTTCCGAAAAACATTGCAACAGCAGTTAATACGAGCATCCAGATTCCCGATGGCGAAGACCCGGCACCGATTCTCGCCGGATTGAATCCGAATTACCGAATCAGAGGGGAATTAGTCGGTCCTTCGTTGACATCGCCTTTGACCATCGAAGCACCGCTTGGCAGTGCTCTGCCGATTCCTGCACTTCAAAATGTCGGAGATCATCTTCTGCAAAATCTGCGTGTTGTCGATGTGACGGATGCGACCGGTTCTACGATCGCTCCAGTTGTGCCGGACGCGTGCGGAATTACCGTGATTGAACGCGTTTTAGTGACGCAGGTGCAGGTCAATCAGTTGACATACGAACAGATCGTGCAAGCCGGTATCAACTTAAATTCAAGTAATTACAATTTTTACAATTTTACGATCGGACTCGGAACAACTTCGGGAAATGTCCCGATCCAGATACCGGTGGCGTTACCAACCGCCGGCGGACAACCGCCCGTCGTCGGGATGCCGCAGTCGCCGACAGGCGTGAACGGCGTTTCCATTCCTGACATCGTGCCCGTTATGCTCGAGATCGATCAGAACGAAGACGGCGAACCCGACGGCAATGTCGAACTGCCCGGCGGACAGCCGATGCAGATTCCCGGCGTGGTCGTCTTCCCGGGAAGAGTCGGACTCCTTCACCAATTTTTTGAAGCCATCGTCATCGTGGCAAACGGCGCACCGAACGGAACTCCGCTGGTAATTACGAATCTGCGGGCGAAAGCCAAACTTCCCGATGCCGGAACTCCGAACAATCCAAATGATGATCCTTTGAGAATTGCCCAGACGCAGCAGGGCGGAATTGTTTCCGAACTTGATATTCACGGTCTCGGACCGGATGGGCGATACGGAACGGCAGACGATACTGCGAGTTTCAATCCCGGTCAATCAGGGCAGGCGACGTTTTTGCTGGAAGGTTTACGTGAAGGACTGCATACGGTTGATTTCGATTTGCAGGGAACTTTGAACGGTTTGCCGGTCGGTCCTGTCAACATTGTCGGCAGCGTGCCGGGAGCGGTTTTGGTTCGGGACGCACGTTTCGGCGTGACATTTACGCATCCTTCGGTCGTTCGAGCCGGACAGGAATATGATCTGGGCGTGACGGTTTTCAATTCGGGCGCGACAAGCATCAACGGAATTACTCTGAATCTCGGCAGCAACAGCGTCAGCGGCGCAACTCTTCTGGATACGCCCGAAAAAACAATTACGCAGACGATACCGCGCGGCGGTTCGGCAACCATCAAATGGCATCTGCGCTCGAATACGACGGGCGCGGTAACGGCTTCATACGTGAAAATCGGCGAGGGTATCGAAGGCGGTTTGAGATTAATTACCGGTGTCGGTGATCGAAATGTGCCGCTTTCGCCTGATTCGCTGATTTTGCCGGAGCCGGTCAGGCATTTGCCCGCTGATGTCGTCGAAGCCGGACGGCAAATGCTCGGTCAGGCTTGGAGTGTTGCGAATGCGCCCGGCGGAACTCTGCCGCCCGGAGTTTTTGCAATCGATAAACAGACGGTGGTCAGTAAAGCCGTCGAAATGGGTTGGGCAGGTCTTCGTGCCGATTTCGGCGAAGAATCCGATCTGACGCTGCAAACGCTGCTGCGCGATTGGCTCGGAGAAAACCAGACTGGCAGCAATACCGGATTTGCCGACGCACTTCGTAATACGCCTGCGGGATATTACTTTTTCGATGTTCTCGGAAATCGTTTTTACGAGTCATTACAAACTGCAACAGCGTCTGATTTTCATCGAAAATTGATCAATTCCGAAGCGGGCAGATCGCCATTCGTTTCGGCATTAATCGCGCAAAATGCGGGAAATTCGGTTTTCAAAGCGAAACTCAATTCGCCGAATGGTCAGAGTGTCGGTTGGAACGCAACGGAAAGATTCGGCGATCTGCGGACGGCGGCATCTCTTGATCTGCTCGAAGACGATCCGCATAATTCAGCGAATAATTCGCGCGGAAAACTTCTGGTCGCGTCGAAACCCGTTTCGGGAAATTGGAATCTCGAACTTTTCGGCATGGCGGACGGCATGGCGGACGTTTCCATTCTTACGCCGACTGTCGGAAAAAATTACCGTCAACTTATTTTTTCGGGACTTTCATTCAGTAACGGAAAGCGTTACCGCATTACTTTTAAAAACAGCGGCACTGCAACACCGATTGCAGAAGAGTTTGTCAACGGAAACTATCAGCCGGTCACGCTTTCTTTTACCTCGTCGGAGATAAATGAGCCGTCGCCGGAAGTGGTCAGTGCCGTGCAGGTTACTCCAGAAGTGATCGAGGGCGGCGATAGGTTCGGTCGGCTTGTCGGGGTTCTTTATTCGAAACCGATGACCAAATCCTCGGTCGAAACACTCAACCGCTATGCGATCGGCGGCGGCGAGCTTGCCTCCGATACGTCGCAAATTATCGGTAAAAACATAAAAGTAACAGGAGCGACTCAAAACTTCGGGGCAAGATTCTCCATTCTTGCGCTCGACGCTCCGGTCGGTCCTTTTATCAATCGGAATTTAACCGTTAATGGCGCGGTCGATACGAGCGGAAAGTCAATATTGGGAGCAACTAAAAATATCGAAATGCGCGTGTCGCCGCAGGGAAATCCGCCGGGCGGATATGTCACGGGACGGGTTATGAATGCTGACGGCAATGGGGTTTCAAATGCCAAGGTATTTTATCAAACAGACGGTAATTCACTCGCTACGATAGGATATTGCGGAACGGCAGTAAATTTAACTACTGTTGCGGCAAAGAATGTTGACGTGAACGGGGATTTTGTAATTGACTACGTGATCGACGGGATATGCACTCCTGTCACATTACTGGCTACCAACCCAGCCGTAAATGCTACCAAAGTAGTTACCAGCAATGTGGCATATAATGGTCAGCACATCACTTTAAATGCAGTTTTTCTTGCTCGCGGCAATGTTCAGGGAACGGTTTCAAACAACGGTATTCCGATCGTAAATGCGTCAGTCAGTGTTATTCCCGAACTCGATGTTCTTAATGTTAAAAACGTCAGAACGGATTCGCAGGGCAGATATTCGGTGACGGGAATTCCGGTCGGCGGTTTTACCGTTAAAGCGGTTGGCGACGGGATTTACAGTTTGGCTTCGGGAATTGCGGCGGGAAGCCTCAACCAAGGCGGGCAGACAGTTACGGTCAATGTTTCAACACAGGATATTTCAGGGAGCGTCAAGGGCAAAGTATTTGACTTTGACGGCGGCGGTCAAACTCCCATTCCAAATAGTTTGGTGGTTGCATATGCGAGTATCGCCGGATTTCCGGGAAATGAGATGACTCCGGTCGGTTACGCATTTACGACACAGGACGGCTCATTTACGATAACAGGATTGCCGATCACTAATATTTTCTTATCGGCGGTTGATCCGCAACGAGGTATCTCGGCTTCAACTAATGTCGTTTTGACACCTCAAAACAAACAAGCGGAAGGAATCGTTCTGCAAGTTTCAAACGGCTTCGGTCGTGTTTTGGGACGTGTTTTAAATGAACTCAGTCAGCCGATTCCGAATGCTTATGTTCAGGAAGGCAGCCAAACAGTTCGGGCGGATTCGGCAGGTAATTATGTTCTGCCGCGGGTGCGTGAAGGAAACGTAAGTTTAACCGGGGTTGACCCGCTCACCGGACAGAGAGGATCAGCCACGATCAGTGTTCGACGTAATGAAGATACAATCGGTGCAGATATAGTTATCAGAAGACCTGCAAATTTAAACGGACAGGTTTTCATCAGTGAAAATGGAACGACGCAACCGCTCGCACAGGCTTATGTCACGGTTGACGGCAGAAGTATCGTGCAAACCGATGCGCAAGGTCGTTATTCTTTAACTGCAGTTGCTTCAGGTAATCAAACGATTCGCTTTGTTTATCCGGCACGGCGGCAAGTTGTCAATACCTCAGTTTTCTTAAATCCAGGCGAAACGCTAACCCGCAACGCTACTTTTCGACCTTCTAAAATTCACGGTCGAATTACCCAACCTGATGGTGTAACGCCTGCGGTTGCCACAGTTAATTTATCGACATTAGTTCCGAATTTGGGACAAAATCTATTATTCGGACTAGCCGCGACCGGAAATTTAGCAATTCAGAGTAACGCCGATGGCGAGTTTTCCATCAATAATCTTAATCCGGGACTTTTCCGCGTAACTGCCTCGAACAGCTTCTTTCCAACTCCGGTTTCTAAAAGCGGAAACCTGCCGCCGAATACTGATCTTGAGGTTAATTTATCATTAGTCGAAACACTTACCGGAAAAATACACGGTCATATTTACCAACCTGACGGCGTTACTCCGGTCGGAGAAGGCGTGATCGTAAATCTCGGCAACGGATCGCTCGGCGATGCTTCGGTGCAAACCAACGCACAAGGATATTTTGAATTTGCCGATGTATTTAGTGAAGGTAATTATGATCTGACCGCGACCGATCCGCTCTCTGGAAAATCGAATCGGAAGAGCATCTATGTTCTTAAAAATCAAGATGTAACCGTGGATATGCGGCTGCTCGGAAAAGGAAAGTTGAAGGTAAAAGTAGTAGATGCCAACAATAATCCGGTTTCGGGTGGAACTTTGACCGTGACGGGCAATACTTATCCGAATAACGAACGATTCATCGAACTAAATCCCGTCTTTAACGGCGAATATCTGTTTACCGAGCTTGCCGAAGGCAATTATTCGGTCGCGGCTCAGTATAACGGTCTGGGCGGGCGTGTTTCTGCAAATGTCACGCTCGGCGGCACTACCGAGGTCGTCGTTCAGATCGAAGCAGTCGGCACGATCACAGGCAAAATTTATATGCCTGATGGAACTGTTCCGGTAGGTTTGGCGGACGTAAGTCTTTCGCAAAACGGAAGAACTGTCGGTTTTACGACTTCTGACGACAGCGAGGAAGATCGCGGTAAATTTGTTTTTCAAGGTGTCCGAACAGGATCATTTGTCATTGATGTCTTTGACAACCGCACCGCACGGCACGGACGTGCTTTTGGGCAATTGACACAGCAAGGACAGGTAGTAACGGCTGATGTGCGGCTTTTGGCACTCGGCACCGTGACAGGAATCGTAAGCTCGAACGGAATTCCGGTAGAGCACGCACTGGTCAATTTACAAAACGGTATTTCGCGCCGAAGTGCGACCACCGATTCGGACGGAAGATACAAATTTACCGGAGTTTCTGCGGGTGAAGTTAATATTTCTGTCACAAACGGTCCGGGCGGATTGACCGGTTATGCGACAGGCTTCGTGACGGGGACGACCGAACCTTTGCCTGACACGATACTTGATGTTGCGTTAACCCCGACCGCCGCTTTTACGGGCACGATCTATAAATTTGGCGGCACGGCAGTTTACTCGGGAGCAACGGTATCAATAAAATCAGGAACATTTCAGATCGATACCACGACGGATCAGAACGGCAAATATCGATTTGATTATATTCCTCTCGGTAATTATGAAATAACCGCCGCCGCACCTTTCGGATTTGATCGCGGAAGATCTCAAATTATTACATCAGACCAGCCCGGCGCAACGATTACCACCGATGTCACGATGACGGGAGTCGGAAATATTAGCGGACTTGCGCTCGATAGTAACGGTTCTCCATTAACATCCGGGAAAGTTGAATTTACGAACAGTGCGTGGGGAGAACC
This sequence comes from Pyrinomonadaceae bacterium, assembly GCA_036833775.1. Classification (GTDB taxonomy): domain Bacteria; phylum Acidobacteriota; class Blastocatellia; order Pyrinomonadales; family Pyrinomonadaceae; genus JAJQRF01. Next base: position 9,329 of record DAITPE010000053.1, read on the forward strand.
ACTGAAAATAGAAGTTCCCGTCCAAGCAAATGGCAGTTTTTCGCTTCTCGAAATGCCGACCGGAGATTTTAATCTGAAATTGACAGTACCGAATTTGGTCGGGGTTGGGACGGTCAACGGAAGCTTGTCCGGCAATCAAACCATTAACTTAAATCTTCAACTCGAACCCGCCGGAAAGGTTTTCGGCGTTCTCAAAGCGATTGATGGCACAACTCCGGTCGCCGGCGGCGATGCGGTCTTAAAATTAACCAAACAAAACGGAAGTGAATTTAATTTTGTAACTCGAACCGATACCGAGGGAAATTGGGAATTTTCAAATATTCCGTTAGGTAATATCACGATTTCATTTACGGATTCGAATAGCGAAGGTTTTGCGCGGGTTTCAGGTCTGGTTTTATCTCAGAATGCACAAGAGATAAATGCCGGAACGGTAGTTTTAAGCAATTCCAACTTTACGGTCGAATCAATAAATCCGCCGGATGGCGCAATCAATGTCCCGACCGGCTCGAATATCGTAATTAGGTTCAGCGAACCGGTCGATCCGAGCACGGTTTACTCGTCTTCGGTCAGAGTTCTGGATAATTTCCCCGTTTCATCGACATTATCCGTTTCTGCCGACGGCAAAACCGTGACGATCGATCCGAATTCGCTGCGCCAAACTGTGAATTACACGGTCGAGGTTGCAAATTCGGTAAAAAACCAAAACGGTGCCCCGCTTCAATCTCCGTTTGTCTCGACTTTTAGAACCGCGGATGAAACTGCTCCGTATGTTACGTCCGTAAGTCCGGTTTTTAACAGTAATCAAAATCCCTTGAATAGTCTTGTCTCCGTTACTTTTGATGAGCCTCTCGGCGACAATCAGGAGTTTTCCGAAATAATCAGGGTCATGCCGACGACTCCGGCAGGAGCACCGATCTCAGGCGAATTCGAGATAACCGCTGACCGCCGAACGGTCAATTTTACACCTTCCGCTTTGTCGGGAAATACGAGATACCAAATAGCGGTATTCGGACAAAAAGATGCGGCTGGAAATGTTCAAAATACCGTTTATTTATCTAATTTTTCAACGATAGACACGATTGCGCCGATTATTGCGGACTTTAAGATTGACAACAAAGCGTTGAGTAACGATTTGATCGTAACGAATGCAACACCGCAATTTTTAGCTAATTTCAGTGACAATTTAGCTGTCAATCGTTTGGAAACTAAACTTTATTTGGCAAAAGCGGGACAACCTTTGCAGGCTGTTTCGATCGCCCAAACGGTAAATCTCTTGAATTACATACCGCCGCAGCCTTTGACCGCCGGACAGTATAAAACAAAACTCGTGGTCAAAGACGCTGCCGGAAATGAAACGGCGACACCGGAATTCACCTTTACGATGGATCCGCAAATGCCGGACATTTTAAATGTTATTCCGAATGCGGGAGTTATGAGCGGAAATTCGGTCGTGACGATCGAAGGTCGAAATTTGGTGACGCAAAGCATTGAACCCGATGAAAACGCCCGCGGTTTATCAGGTGTTTATCAAACGGTCTATTCGGGAAGAGAGAGAATTTCCAGAATCGATGATGAAATCAATTTCGATTTACAGCAAGACAGCTTTACACCGTATTTACCGAACGGAAACGCGGTCGGAGTTGTGTGGAAAGGAAAGATCATTCCGAGATTTTCGGAAGAATACACTCTTACCAGCCAAAATAGCGGCGGTATTAAACTAACGATCAACGGTCAAACCGTAATTGACTACGTGCAAACGGAAAATGTCGAAGAGCATTCGGGCACCATTTCGCTGGTCGCCGGACAAGCATACGAGATTGTCGTCGAACATTTCCCGATATTTGGCGAAACGGGCGGAAATTACGGAAGAAATCACGTGGTCAAACTTTTCTGGTCGTCCGCCAGCCAAACGCGTGAGATCGTGCCGCGTGAACAATTACGACCTGCCGCGCAACAGGTTTACCCGACGATTCTGATCGGCGGTCAGCCCGCGACGGTATTAGGAGCAGGAAAAGTAAATGAATTCGAGCCGACCCAACTCGTGACGTTTTTGACTCCGCCGGGGAACGAAGGAGTTGCTTCGGTCGAGGTTCAAAACTCGAACGGCAGCGATCTGGAATCGAACGGATTTACCTACGTTTTCGATGAATATCCGCCACAGGCAGTAAATTTTTCAATTCACGAAAACTCTCCGGGACGCATTAACATTTATTTTGACGAACCGCTGTCGCCCGATCAAAATTTTGCGAATGTTCTGCAAGTTCACAATATGACGAACGGCGAAACTCAAGTTGCAGGCGCACTTACTTTGGATGAAACCGGACGTAAATTAACCTTTATTCCGAATGTTCCGTTCATTGAAAATGTTGTTTTCCGCGTGACTGTCGTCAATCAGGAAGACGTGGTCGGAAATACGGCAGTTAATCCTGAAACGAGATTTTTCAGTATTGATCGAACGGCACCGGAAATTTATGAAATTACGCCGGACGGAACGAATGTCGAGAATCCTAATCCGAAGATCAGAGTATCGTATCGGGACGGATTGAGTCCGATCATTTCCGGTCAATTGACGGTTGACGGCATAGATCGTTCAAATCAATTAAGTTTCTACAATAACAACAATATTACATATTTTGAGTATCAGGTTTTTCCGTCGCTGGAGGCTGGTTTACATACTTATACGGCGCGGGTAATTGATGAAGACGGCAATATCGCTGAGCGAAACGGCAGCTTTACGATTGTTTCCGACACCAATCCGCCCTTTATCAATTACTTTAAGATCGCCGATAAAAATGCCGTTGACGGTTTAAGAATCAATCAGCGCAACCCGTTTATAGTTGTAAATTTCCTCGACAACGGCGGCGATCTGCCTTATCAGCAGAAACTGTATTTCGGACCCCAAGGCGGTCAACTTGCATTGGTCAGAAATAGTGCCGGACGGGATCAGGACGGCTATGTGCTCGATTATTTTGTTCCGCAGCAAGATTACGGTTTTTACACGGTGCGGGCAGAATTGACGGATGCGGTCGGTAACACGTTGATCAAATCAATAGATTTTGAAATTACTCAAGAACAAATCGATGTTCCGCAAGCGTATGTAATTTCAGCCAATCCTAACGGGCAATATCAAACAGCACCCGAATCGCTTATAACCTTGAATTTTAGTTCCCCGATAAGCCCGAACCAGAACTTCGGAGAACTTTTCAAGGTTTACGACTATGATCTTCAAAACGGACAAACTTTACAGGTAACAGGCAATTATGTATTGAACGCCGAAGGGAAAAGTCTGACCTTTACGCCCGAAACGCCGTTTGCGGTAAATAAATTCTATTATTACTCGATCGAGAATTATCTCGATCCGACCGGACAAGTCGGACAATATTTCAGTTCATATTTTGCGACGACCGACACGCTCGCGCCGACGCTGAATTCACTGAAATTAAGGACGGATGACGAAACCATCGATCTCGATAACGCTCAAACAACCGAATCGTTGCCGAACATAGAAGGCAGGTTTACGGATAATCTGATGGGAGTTGATTCCAATACGCTCAACTTAACTCTTGACGGAACAACTTTGCAGGTTAATGCACAGGGTGAAAACTTTACTTTTGTTCCCGGTTCTCCGTTAGCGGTCGGCAGTCACGTTATTACGTTACAGGTTGCTGATTATGCGGGAAACAGCAGTCAGATTTATACGGCAAATTTTCAGGTTCTCGAAGCTCCGCCGACAGCCTTGAGAATGCCGTTTGCCGTAGAGTCGGACACGGTTTTACTTTGGCATTTGGACGATTTATCCTACGACGGTTCAACGACAGATTCGTCATCTTATCTTATTCACTCCGTGCCGAACAGTTCGACCGCGAATTCCGTTACCGGACGTTTTGCGGGCGGTGCTGAAAATCCGAAATTGTTAGCCAAAAATGATGCGGGAAATTTAGCGTTTAGCAACAATGGCTTTACTGTCGAAGCTTGGCTGAAGTTTAAATATGACGTGAACAATCCGCCGACCGCGCCTTTTACGATTTGGTCGCGCAGCATCGGCTCTCAACGAGATTTTTCACTCGTTTTACAGACAAACGGCGACATTCAGGCGCGAGTTTATAACGCAACGGGAGTTGTGTGGGAAACGATCTTGCCGAAAACGGTCTTTGATCTGGGCGATAACAAATGGCATTCGGTCGCTATGGTCGTCGAGCGCGGCGGTGTCGAATCACAAAATCAACTGAAAATTTACGCGGACGGAGAAATGCGGATCGGGGCGCAAGCACCGATCGGCTTCGGCGCGGTTCGTAATTCAGGCGGGCGATTCCGATTTGCGGCTGACAACAGTCCGTTCAATTTCCGCGCGGATGAAATTAGAATTTCCAAAACGGCTCATACAGCCGAACAGATTCGGCGAAATTATAATCCTTCCGAAATGGGGCTGACCGCGTTGCGAAGTTTGCCCGCCGTGATCGGGCGCGGCACCGCAACCGAAGTCACCGTCGAAGGCTATAATCTCGAAAATGTCAGTGCCGTCATTACAAATACGGACGGTTCATTGAACGGAGCGGTCGTTAGTGTAAGCAATCAAACAGCTAATTCGGTTCAACTGAACATCGCGGTTGAGGAATCGGCTCAGCTTGGCGATGTTGTCCTGAATCTCACTTCTGCCGCGCAAACCGTTACGTTGCCGCTTCGGATCGTTGATCAGAAACCTTTTACGGCAGAAACGGGCACGGTTTTACTGTGGCACAGCGATGAGACAAATTATGGAAATGTTGCTGATGCTGGACCTTTTGCAATTAGCGGTCAATCTTATGGAGAAATCGTTTCGGGACGTTTCGGAAACGCCAAAGGTTCGTTGATCTATACGGCACCTAATTTGCCGCAACTGAATTTTGGAAACAACAGTTTTACGGTCGAAGGCTGGTTCAAAGGGAAAATCCTTCCTTATTCAAACGGCAGTCTGAATATTTTCAGCAAAGGAAATTCCAACAATAATTCCGAAGTTTATTCTTTGCAGATGCTTGACAACGGAAGATTGCGGGCACGTGTTTACGATACTGTGCAGAGAGTTTGGGAAACGAGCACTTTGCCGGGGCAAATTGCTGTCGCCGACAACCGTTGGCACTATGTGGCGATGGTCGTTCAGCGCGGTTCTCAACCGTCTGAAAATAGGCTTTCGATCTTTGTTGACGGCGTTGAAAAGTCAGTTGCTCAAATTCCGGCACAATTTTCTGATCTGAGAACGACCGGCGGAGAGTTTATCGCCGGAAATAACGACGGTTTTTCGATAGATGAAGTCAGAGTGTCGAGTTTCGCCAGAAGCAGTATCCAAATTCTTGCCGACTGGAACGGCGGAACAACGAATTTCGCACAAACAAGACTCGAGAAACCGGGCGTAAAACCAAAAGCAGAGCAGAAATCGTCACCTTCGGAAAGGCAGTTCGGAGGAAAAACGGTTGCCGAAAAACAAACGGCAATGCCGATGCGGTCTATTTCTGCAATTAATAATCGCTAAATTTTAGGTAATGAATTATTGGTCAGCCAAACTCAAATTGAATTTTAAGAATAAATAAAAAATTTATGTTTATCAGAAAGAACAAAATTAACAAACAGAAAATTACCGGATCGGTCAGATCGTCAAAATATGGCTTAACGCCTTTTCTATACGAAGTTGTCGTCGGTTTTCTGGCGTTTTGTTTTATTTTACAACCGAATTTGCTCGTTTTGGCTTCGGTCAGAAATTCTGATAAAGAAAAAACTCTCCAAACTTCAAAATCCGACGGCAATGAACGGGCAGAGAAATCTCAAGTCGAAGAACCTTTAATTAAAAAGACTGCCGCCGAAAAATCTTCCAAAGTTTTCAAAGCCGGAGACGGTCTTTCTAAGATCGATGCCGTAAATCTTAAAAATAGAATTAATGAACAAATAGCCGTCGAAAACTCGAAAAGACCGGAAAATAATAATTCGGCGCAGACAGAAATCACGGTAAAAGAAAATGAGATCGGCACATATCCTGAGTCGGAAAAAAATGAAAGTAACATAAAA
>DAITPE010000054.1:0-15104 GCA_036833775.1 Pyrinomonadaceae bacterium
TTCGTCGTGCCGCCGCTCGCGCGAAATGCGAGCGCGGAAGCTTCGCAGATGAATCTGCCGTTCGAGTTTACTTCGGGCGGCGCGATTTATCTCGGTTTGATCGTGATCGTCGGGTTTTCGGCGTGGAACACGGGCAACAATCTGCTGTTTCTCGTCCTTTCTTTTTTGACGGCGGCGATGATCGTCGGGTTTTTTGCGGGAAGTTTTTGTTTGAAAAAGCTCGACGTGAAGATGCGTTTTCCTGAAACTATTTTTGCGGGGCAAGAAACGCCGATCTTGGTCAGTTTGCACAATCGCAAATTTATTTTTCCGAGTTATTCGATCGTCGCCGAAGTTCGCGGCAAAGAGCGTGAAAAATCTTTAATCCTGGACGAATTAAAAAAGATTCTGCCCGCGAAAATGGCGGAAAAGATGGCGCGACCGCCGATCGTCAAACATACACTCGATTATTTTATACATCTTCCGCGTCGCCAGACCGTCGAAAATAAAGCCGAACATATTTTTCAAAATCGCGGCAGATTCATCATCAAAGATTTCGAACTTTCGACCAAATTTCCGTTCGGATTTTTTCGTCACCGCCGTCGGCTTCCGGCGCAGGCGGCTGAATTGATCGTTTTCCCGAAGCTTTCGACGCTCGCGGAAGAAACCGAAAACTTGCCTCTCGACATCGGCAAGCTCGTCGTGCAAAAGCGCGGAATGGGACAAGATTTGCTGGCGATGCGCGATTACCAGCCGATGGACGATCTGCGGCGCGTCGATTGGAAAGCGACGGCGCGGGCGAATCGTTTGATCGTGCGCGAATTTTCCGCAGAGGACGAACGGCGCATCACGGTTTTTCTCGACACGCGTCTGCGCGAAAATGCGGACGGCGAAAAGACTTTATCTTTGCGCGAAAAGATCGATGCCGAGCGCGAAGGCGGCATTGCAATTTCGGAAAAGTTTGAAAAAGGCGTTTCGCTGACGGCTTCGCTGTTGTCGTTTTTTACCGACGAGCAAGCGGAAATTCGTTTGATCATCGACGGCGAGATCGGCGAATTCGGCATCGGCAAGGAACATCTGCACAAAAATCTCAAACGGCTTGCTTTGATCGAACCGAATTTCGATGAAAACGCCGCGCTCGATGACGAAAAGCTCGACGAAATCTTTACCGAAAAGGAAAACAGCTACACATTTTTCGTCTCGGCGGCAAACGAAGCGAACTTGCCGAAAAATTTGATGCAGAAAGCCAAATTCGTCGGATTCTAAAACGATCTCAAGTCTTTCGCGCTCCAAAAATGTCCGTGGTCAAACGTGAAATGTCCGTGGGCAATCGCAAAATGTCCACGGACATTCTGAAAAACTGAATGGACAATCGCAAAATGTACACGGACGGTCGTAAATTGTCCGTGGACAAACGTGAATTGTCCGTGGACAAACTTAAAATGTCCATGGACAAACTTAAAATGTCCGTGGACAAACTTAAATTGTCCACGAACAATCGCGGATTCTGAGATGACAAAGACTAAAGTTTGTCCCGTTTTTATTGGGTTTCGTGCAGAAATAGTGTTAAAATGCGGTTTTTGCGAAAAGGTTTTTGCAGAAACTCGAATGAAGCGTTGCGGATTTTTTAAGATGAATCGAAATTTTCGCGGACGGTTTCGGCAAACTTTAAAAAATTCTTGTCATAAAACTAAAATCTGCGGTGTTTCTATTTCGTAAAGGCAAGGAATTGCTGAAAAAATGATAAAGGGCGCGGAAATATTTGTGGACGCAATGTCCGAACATACAGCAGCGGCGGCGAGCAGAGAAAAAATCCGGTTTGACGAAGCTTTTACGCTTCACCATCGAACTGTCTTTCGGGCGGCGCGGTCGGTCGTGCAGGATGCGGGACTCGCGGAAGACGTGACGCAGGAAGTTTTTCTGCGGCTCTATCACAACATGGATTCGATTCTCGATGATGAAATGCTGCGTCCGTGGCTGATCCGCGTGGCGATCAACACGGCGCGAAATACTTTGCGCGGAAACATTCGGGCAAACACGCGCGACGAAAATTACGTCAAAGAAAACGAGGAGAACAACGTTTTTTCAGTTGAAACCGATTTTGAACAGCGCGAACAGCTTTCCGAGGTCAACCGCGCCTTGAACAAAGTCAAAGAGCCTTTGAGGAGTTGTTTAATTTTGAAACAGCAAGGTTTATCATACAAGGAAATCGCCGAGAGCTTACAGCTCAACGAAACGAGCATCGGGCAGTTTGTCGCGCGCGGGCGGAAGGAATTTGCCAGATTTTACGGCAAAATCGGGAGAGAAGTGCAATGAACGAAAATTGTTTTGACAGCGGCATTATTCAGGCGTTCTTAGACGGCGAACTCGCGCCTGAAATGTCGGTCAAATTTACCAATCACATCGCCGTTTGCGATGAATGCGCGATCGCGCTTGCGGATGCGGAAGAAGAATCCGCGTTCGTTTTCGCCGCGCTCGGCAACGAACTCGACACGCTCGTTCCGACACAGCGTTTGTGGACGAAAATCAACGAATCGATCGCCGAAGAAAAGAAACAAACGCCTTTCCTGCAAAAAGTTTGGAGTTTTATTACTGTTTCGCTTGCCACGCCTTCGTTCGCCGCCGTTCTCGGCTTTTTCGTCGTCGCCGGAATTTTTACCGCAGTTTTAACAATGCGTCAGGACACGCAGGAAACGACAATTGCAGGCGTAAATCAGCCGAAAATTGCAACGCCTGTCAATGATAAAAAAGTAATTACCGATGAAGTTGTTCCTGTATCGAATCCTTCGGGCGATGAAGTTGTTCAGCCTTTGAAAGCAACCGAAAAACGAACGAATTCGCGAGAAAACGATTTTCGTAAATTAGTTGTCAAAGCAAGTTATTCAGACAAAAAGAGAGAAGAAACACCAAAAATCGAACCGCCTGCGCCGCAACCCGAAAAAGCCGTTTATCTTCCGGGCGAAGCGAGTTATGTGAAAACGATTGCGACTTTGAACCAGACGGTCGCAGCGCAGAAAGACACGGTTTTGCGTCCGTCGGCGCGTGTCGCGTTTGAAAAAGATTTGGCGGTCGTCGAAGATTCGATCGACAAAATGAAAAAGGAAGTCCGCAAAAATCCGAAGAACGAAACGGCTAAACAGGTTCTTTACGCGGCTTATCAAAACAAAATAGATTTACTTAACTCGGTCGCCGAACGCGGCGAATTGATGGCTAGTTTGAAATAAAAGAGGCGCGAAAATTTAATGAAAATCACGACTACAAAATATAACCTTGCCTTTTTCGCGCTGATAACATTGGTTTCGGCACTAAGCATTTCTGCACAGAAATCGCCGAAAGACCCGCCTGCACCAAAAGAACCGCCGGCGAAAGTCATCACGATCACGCGCGAAAATCCTGCGCCGCCCGAACCGCCCGAAGTTTACGGGCGCAGAGAAACGAGCGAAAAATCCTTAAAAGTTAATCAGAAAGTTTCGCTTTCGATGTGCGTTTTGGAAGGAAACGTCAAGATCAACGGCTGGGATCGCAGCGAAGTCCGCGTGTTCGTGAAAGACGGAAGCAATCTGGATTTCAAGGTTTTGCAGTCGAATCCGCAAAACGAACCTGTCTGGGTAATGATTCAGGCGATTAATAAAAATCCAAAGATCAGAACGAACGAATGTCTGGTCGGCGAATCGATCGAGATCGACGCGCCGCGCAATGCTTCGGTAAACATCAAAGGTCAGGCGACGCGGACGGCGATCGATTCGGTCAGAAAAGTGGTCGTAAAAAATGCGGGCGGAAGCATCGTTTTGCGAAACATCGGCGAAGGCGTTGAAGCTTCGACTTATGAAGGCGACGTGACGGTCGAAAATTCGAGCGGCGCGGTTTCGGTTGAAAGTTCGAACGGAAACATCATCGCATTTGAAGTCGCGCCGAGCGAGATCGGCGATATTTTCAGGGCGAAAACCAACAACGGCAAGATCGTTTTGCAGGATTTGGCGCATCGCCAGATCGAAATAAATTCGATCTCCGGCTCGATCAATTTCAACGGAACGCTTGCAAACGGCGGAATTTACAATTTCGGAACGTCGAACGGTTCGATCAATCTGACTTTGCCGCAGACGACTTCGTGCAAAGTCGTCGCCACTTACGGTTTCGGCGGTTTTAATTCGGAATTGCCGATCAACAAAGAAACCGAAAACAACACGCCGCGCACGCAAAGAATCGTTGGCACGATGGGCAAAGGCGAAGCGACTTTGAACTTAACGACTTCGAGCGGCGCGATTCGTCTGAAGAAAAAGCCTTAATTATGAGAAAAAATTAAAATTCAAAGCGTCTTTCAATAATCGAAAATTTGAAAGACGCTTTATTTTTCGCTTTTATCATTTACGTTTTTACCTTAAAATAAACCCGCTTCTTATGGATTCGGAGCGTTACCGCCAGATAAAAGAACTGTTTAATTCGGCAGTCGAATTGGATGAAAAAGACCGTGAATCTTTTTTGTCCGCAAACTGCGATGATGCCGAATTGCGTGCCGAAGTCGAAAAAATGCTCTCGTTTGCAACCGAAGACGAAGCCGACGATACGCTCGAACAAAACGCTTTTGAAATTCTTTCAAACATAAATCCCGACAAAATCCCCGAAAGAATCGGAAATTATAAAATCCTGCGCGAGATCGGTCGCGGCGGAATGGGCGCGGTTTACGAAGCCGTGCGCGAAACCGATAACTTTAAACAGCGCGTCGCTTTAAAGGTTATCAAACGCGGAATGGACACGGACGCGATTCTTTCGCGTTTTCGTCACGAACAAAAGATTCTTTCATCGCTCGAACACCCGAATATCGCGCGTTTTCTCGACGGCGGAATGACGACGGACGGACTTCCGTTTTACGCGATGGAATATGTCGAAGGCACGTTTATCGACGATTACTGCAACGAAAAAGAGCTTTCGATCGAAACGAAGCTGAAACTTTTTCGGCAGGTTTGTGCGGCGGTTCAATACGCGCATCAAAATCTCGTCATTCACCGCGATTTGAAGCCGTCGAACATTCTCGTGACCGAAGACGAAAGTATCAAACTTCTCGATTTCGGTATCGGAAAAATTCTCACGCCCGAATCCGAATCCGAGATCGGAACGGCGACCGAATACGGAATGATGACACCGGCTTATGCTTCGCCCGAACAGATTCGCGGCGAACGCATCGGAACGGCGAGCGATATTTATTCTTTGGGCGTGATTCTTTATGAACTGCTGACGGGACAAAAACCTTATCGTCTGAAATCAAAGAATCGCGGCGAAATGGAACTCGCGATTCTCGAAAGCGAACCCGTAAAGCCTTCGTCAGCAGTAGGAAAAACAAAGATCAACGAACCACGAACGACGAACTACGAACAAAACACGAATCCAAAATCCAAAATCCAAAATCTAAAATCCCTAAAGGGCGATCTGGACACGATCATTTTGAAGTCTTTACGCAAGGAAACAACGGCGCGTTACAATTCGGCGCAGGAATTTTCCGAAGACATTCGGCGTTATCTCGAAGGTTTGCCGATCTCGGCGCGTCCGGCGACGTTTTCGTATCGCGCTGCGAAATTTATCAAGCGAAACCGTGTCGGAGTTTTCGCCGCGTCGTTTGTTTTACTGTCGCTTTTGACGGGAATCACGGTCGCCGTCTGGCAAGCGGTTCGCGCCGAACGTCAGCGAGTTTTAGCCGAAAAGCGTTTCACGGAAGTTCGACAGATCGCGAACAATGTCGTTTTCAAATATACGGACGCGATCACGAATCTGCCGAATTCGTCAGAAGTGCGCGAAATGCTTTTGAAGGATGCGAGCGCGTATCTCGACAATCTCGCGCAGGACGCGAAAAACGATATTGCACTACAAAGCGAACTTGCAGCGGCGTATATCAAACTTTCCGATCTGCAAGGCGCACCTTACGGCGGAAGCTTGGGAAATGTTGAAAAAGCTCTCGAAAATATGCGGAAAGCAGTCGCCATCGAAGAAGAAATCTTAGCGCAAACGCCGAACGATAAAGACGTAAAATTAAAGCTCGCGCAGACTTATCAAAAATTCGGAAATCTCAATTACATTCAGTTAAATGCCGACGAAACGCGGGCTATTTATCGAAAAGCCGAAAATTTATTGAACGATCTTTTAAAAGCCGAACCCGAAAACACCGAATTGCTGACACAGCTTGCGCGTTTGCAGATGCAGGTCGGAAGTTTATACTCGGAAAGCCGTCTGGATATGGAAACGGCGCGCGCGACGATGCGCCGGGCTTACGAAAACACCGAAAAACTGGCAAATCTCAAACCCGATGACACGGCGGCACTTTCTACTTTTGCGGCGGTCAACGGTCGGCTCGGCAATTTGCTCGGTCATTCCGAATTGAGCGAACTCAATGATCTGCAGGGCGCGTTTGAAAAATTTCAAAAACAACTCGAAATCCGCCGCACGATCTTGCAAAAGGAACCCGAAAACCTTCAGCAGCGTCGTCAACTGACGGTTTCATTGATTTATTTGGCGGATATTTTGGCGGAACAGGGAAAGATCGACGAGGCGTTGGCAAATTATGAAGAAGGGCGAAAGGTGAGCGAGGAACTTTTCAAGCGCGATGCCAACGACTTTTTTTCACGCGCCGGAGTGACCTATTCTTTGAGCAAATCGGGACGTGTTTTGGCGAAAAACGGACGTTTTGCCGAAGGCGTTGAAAGATTGCGCGAAGCGAGCCGTCAGCAGGAAGAATTTCTCGCGGAAAAGAAAAACGATGCCGTCATCAAAAATTCATACGCCACGCATTTATTGTATTTTGGCACGATCCTGAGCGACGCGAACCAACTTGACGAAGCCGAAAAAGTTTTGCGGCGCGGACTCGAACTCTACGGTGAACTGCAAACTGAAGCGAAAGGTTTTGAAGTCATCGAGATCAACGGAATGGGGCTTTACACCGCGCTCGGCATCGTGCAGTCGAAAAAAGCCGAAGCGCAACCGAACGAACGCGCCAAACTTTTATCCGAAGCCAAATCCAACCTCGAAAAAGGCTTAACCAAACTACGCGAACTGCAATCGCGCAATGTTTTATTCGTAAGTTTGAAGAATATTTACGAACAAGGCGAAAGCGAACTGCGTAAAATAAAATAAAGGAAAAGCAAAGCAGTTTTATAAACGAATAAAATGAAGAGTTCGCTGACTCCGGCGAAACATTCATTGAACCCAATGAAGAGTTCGCTGATCCCAATGAACTCTTCGCTGATGCCAGTGAACTCTTCGCTGATTCCGCTGATTGTTTCGCTGATGCGAGCGAACTCTTCGCCGAACCCAATCAACTCTTCACTGACCTCAGCGAAGAGTTGATTGGGTTCGGCGATTAATCGAAAAACATTCGGTTGCATTTAAAATTCGACGAGATCGAAGCCCGTCCGTTGTTTGAATTGTTCAGCCATCGAAGGAATTTCCGCCGAACTTTCGTCTTTCGTCATTCGCTCGACACGCCACATCGGGAAAAAATAATCCTGCATCTGCAAAAAAGGCTCGCCGTTCTTGATCGCGCGTGTCCATTCGTCGAAATAATTGAGATCGATGCCGCGCACGAAAATGCCCGAAGCGTTTATTTCGTGCAAAATCCCGATAATTTTTTCACGCGGATTATGTAAAATGACGACCACGCTGTCGCCCGTTTCGATTTTCATAAATTAATTTTCCAATAATTTTTCGCTTGCTTTGCTTTCGGCGCGAACGCGTTTATATTCGCGTTCGAGTTCTTCAAAAGATTCGGAAAAATCGGTCAAAGTCGCCTGCAAATTAAAAGTTTCTGCCGAATGAACGGCATCGCTCAAACTCGGCAATTTCAAATTTTCCTCGATCGGCGCAATGCCTTTTAAAGCTTGAGCCGCTTGTTTGCTCAAAAGTGCCTCGCGCAGTTTCGCACAGGAATTTTCGGTTTCTTGCAGTTGCGAAAGAAAATGCCGTTTTTCATTGAGCGTCTGTACGGGAAGATTGTCTTCGTCGATTATTGCGAGTTTTTGTTTTAATTTACCGACCTCGGTTTTATTGTTTCCTGCTGTGACCAAACCATTTTCGATTTGAAAATCATTTAAATCATCAAGCGAAAAAATGAAAGGTAAAACGGAATTTTGCAGACGAACGAGTTCGATCTTTTGATTCTGAATTTCATATCGCGCGATCTGGCTGGAAACGATCTCACGCGCCGAAAGTAAAGTTTGACGAACGGATAAAAGATTCTGTCCGTCATTGTCGGTTATTTTTTCCAGAACCGCATCGATGCCTTTTAATCTGAAAAGCAAATCCGAAATGCGGTTTTGAATGATCTTATTTTTGTTTTGAAGATTGTCTTGACTTCCGTTTTTTCGTCTGTCGTAATTCGTTTCGGAAGTGCGAAATTCAAAAATAATTTCAAAAATCATCGAAGATAATAAGCCGAAAAGCACAGCCAAAACCAAGGCGGAAATTGAAAGAAAGACAATGTTTTTACCCGAACTTATCAAAACAAAGAACGGATAGCTCAGAATCGTGAGTAACAAAAACCAGATTCCGGCTCTATTTACGTTGAAAACCACGTCGTCTTTTGTGATTGCAGGTTTAAGAAAGCCGCAATTCAGACAATATTCGTCGTCATTTCTGACATAAAATTGGCAATTTACGCATTTTGTGAGCATATCGATTTTCAGCGAAACAATTTTGGCATAAATTAACACGAATTTGAAATTGCTCTGCTTTCTCAAGTTTTTCTTTGCCGAAATATATTCTAAAATCTAACATCGAACAAAATTCTGAAATCCGAAATTTGGAATCTGAAATCAATTTATGCACATCACAAAGATCGAACTCGAAGACATCAAATCTCACCGCGAAACGACTTTTACTTTTCAGCGCGGAACGACCGCGATCACGGGCGAAAACGGCGCGGGAAAAACGACGATCATCGAAGCCGTCGCGTGGACGCTTTTCGATCTGCTCGATTATAAAAAAGACGATTTCGTGCGGCGCGGCGCGAAAAAAGGTTCGGCGCGGGTGACGTTTGAAAGCGGTTTGGACGGACGCGAATATTCGGTTTTCCGCGATACGGGAACTGGTTATTACGTTTACGATCCGCAATTGAAAACGCGAATCGCCGACAAAAAAGAAGAAGTTACGAGATTCTTATGGTCGCATCTCGGCGTTGAAGCGGGAACCGATCTCGACGCGCTTTTTCGACGCGCGATCGGCGTTCCGCAGGGAACTTTTACGGCGATCTTTCTGGAAACGCCGACCGAACGCAAAAAGGCTTTCGACAAACTTTTAAAGGTCGAAGAATATCGGCAAGGCGCGGAAAAACTGCGCGAAACGGCGCGTTTTATCGAACAGAAAATCACGTCCGTCCGCGAAAGAATCGCGCGCGCCGAAGGCGAATTGGCGCGTTTCGAGCTGGTCGAAGAAGAATTCAAAAAGTTTACTTTGCAAGCGGAAGAATTGACGAAAACGCTTGAAATTACCGAAAAAGAAGTCGCCGAAAAAAGCGCATCGGTGAAAAAGTTTGACGAGATCGAACGCAAAGTAAATGAACTGAAAACTTCGTTTGAAAAACTCCAGAACGAAAGATCACGCGCCGAATTTTTGCGCGGGCAAAAGGAAAATGAATTAAATCAAGCGCGAAATGCGGCAGAAAAAGTAAAATCGGTCGCCGAAGATCATCAAAAACACACGGACGCGCTCGGAAAATTAAAGGAATTGGAACGCGAACGCGGCGAACGCGAAAAATTAAATCAAGCAAGACGGCAAATCGAAACTTCGCAAATCAATGTAAAATCAGAGCAAAAGCGTTTGCAGGAAAATCTCGAAAAAGCTTTGTCGGCGCACAAGGAAATCGAAAAACTCCGCCCGTTTGTAACTGAACAGGAAACGCTCGAAAAACGACGCGACGACGCGATCGAACAGCTTGCAAATGTTCGCGCCAAGGAAAATCAAATTCGTTCGCTCGACGAAAAAATGAACGATCTACGCGGCAAATTTATCAAAAATAAAGAGCAGATAAAGGAAGCCGAAGCCAAAACCGAAGCCGCGAAGGATTACGAATTTTTGCAGAAACGCGATTCGGAAATTATGCGCGACATCACGCGTTTTCGCGCAAAACTCGAACACGACGAACAATTTCAAGCGGAAGTGAAAAACGGTTTATGCCCGATTCTTTCGCAGAAATGTTTGAATTTAAAACCCGGCGAAACGCTCGAAAGTTTTTTGAAAAATCGGTTTTCGGAAGTTCGCATCCAGATTTCGACACTCGAAACCGAACAGAAAACAGTTTCCGAAAAACTGAAATCCGCCCGCGAAGCCGACAAATTTTCGGCGATGCTGGCAACTTTGAGAGCGCGTGAAACCGAAATCGGCGACGAAGGCAAAGGTTTGAAAGCCGAAAAGGAAAATCTGCTCAAAGAGATCGGCGATTTCGAGAAAATCCGGCGCGATCTGAGCGAAACCGAAGCGAAACTGAAGGAATTGAACAATCCGAAAGCGCGGATTCAGCATCTCGAAACGGAAACGAAAAACGAGATTTTGATTCGTGAAAAATTGTCGGAAATCGAAAAAAATATCGAACGGCTCGAAAGCGATTTGCGGATAAATGCTGAAAGTCTTGAAAGTTATAAAGATTTGGACGCGAATTGGAAAATTTATTCCGATCAGCGCGACCGAACGGCAAACGCGCATCGTGAATTTTTGGTAAACGAAGCAAACGCGAAATTGCTGCCCGAACGCGAAAAGGCTTTTGCGGCGGCGGAAAATGAATTGAAAACTTTGACGGAAAATCTGGCGAAAGCCGAAGAAGATTTTCGCGCGGCAAGCAAAGATTACGACCGCGAACGGCATCAAAGCGAGAAAGTTTCGCTGCTCGAAGCAGAACGACGTTTGGCGGAAACTCGTGCAAATCTCGGAAATACCGAAAGATTAAAGGCGCAATCCGAATCGGAATTGAATCGTCTGGCGGAAATCCGCAAAGCGATGCAGACGGAGTTTTTGGAAAAAGAAAAACTCGAAAAAACCGCCGAAGTGACCGAATTTATTCGTGAAACTTTGAAAAAATCGGCTCCGCTCGTTGCGAAAAATTATATTTATTACGTTTCGCTCGAAGCAAATCAGATGTTTCGAGAGATTTCGGGAAACGCCGAGCGAACTTTGAAATGGACGGAAGATTACGGCATCGTTTTGGAAGAAAACGGCTACGATCGCCCGTTCGTAAACTTGAGCGGCGGCGAACAAATGGCGGCGGCTTTGTCGGTGAGATTGGCTTTGCTGAAACAGCTTTCCGACGTGCGGCTCGCGTTTTTCGATGAACCGACAACAAATATGGACGCGGCGCGGCGCGAACGTCTTGCCGAACAAATTTCGCACATCACCGAAAGAAAAACCTTCGATCAACTTTTCGTCATCTCGCACGACGACACGTTTGAAGGTTATGTGGACAATGTAATTTCGGTTGCAGGAAAAGAATAAATATGAGGTTTTTTTTAGCTTTTACAGTTTTATTTTTGGCTTTTAACGCATTTGCCCAAAAGCAAAATTCGCTGAAATTAAGCGGTACTGTATCAAATATTGAAATTAAAGATACAGATAAATTATCGGATGAAGTAAGGTTGAAACTCGATCTGAAAATGTCTGCATTAAATCAATCTTCTGCAAATGTGATTGTTCTGACAGGTTATAAAAGCTGTGATAACTTGAGCGTTTCGACGCTTAAAGGCGAAAATTTTGGTAGTTTTATTATTCCGACATCTTCATTTTTGCCGAAAGCGAAAGAAATAAACGGAAAGCTGAATAAAGCAATTCCGCCCGAAAAATTAACGAAAACACTTTTACCGAATGAAAATTGGGAATTTGCTTATGATTTTGAATATTCAATTCCGAGAAAAATTAGGCGAACCGAACAAATGGTAAAAACCGAAAACGGAGAAAAACTCACTTTTGTTACTACCGACATTACTGATTCGCCAATTTCGTTGGAAGAAATTAAACGAAATATACAATTGAAATTCACTTTGCAATGCAGTTTAGAACCAAGATGGATCGATGAAAATAACAAAGTCGCGCACGATCTATTTTACTTTCAAAAACTAAGCGATAAATGGAAAAAGTTTGGAAACCTTTGGACTAGAGATTTAGTTTCAGAACCGATTTTAGTTGATTTTGGGAGTTTGAAGTAATTTGATTACATCAGTCGGAGGAAATGAAAATGAGTAAACTGTTTCAAAATTTGTATTTTATTTTAGGAATCGTGCTTGGATTTTTAATTTTCGTCGGGCTAAATTTCTATAGTTTGACTGCAAATTACGGAAACTGCATCGATTGTTTTGGAGAAACGGGTTTTCCATTCACTTGGATGGACAGAGGTTGGTTTCTACAAAATATCTTATGGTTTGGATTAGTTGCAGATGCATTTTTTGCGGTTATCTTTTGTTTTTTGATCGGTCTGATTTTGAAAGAAATTCGTGAAAAGATTTCAGCGAGAAAGTTGAATTAATGAATAGAGCGCAAGCATCTTGTGTGGGTTTAGATTAGCCAATGCGGTTTCGGTTGGAGAAAATGCAAATGAATAAATTAGTTTCTAAATATACTTTTTGTTCAGGATTTGTTTTCGCATTTATTTTATTTATTTTTGCTAATGTTGCTGTTTATTTTTACACATACAACAATCCGCATTTTAGAAATATAGGTTTTCCGCTTTCATTTTTATTAGAATTTGTCAGCAATTGTCCGTGGAGTCCTTGCGATGATTTTCAGGACAATTCTTTTGTGTTTTATAAAAGAATTTTTATTCTTGATTTTTCAATAGCGATAATCGGCAGTCTTATTTTCGGATTATGTCTCAAGTTAGTTAAATTTGTTTGGGAAAAGATTCAAGCGAGAAAGTTAAAATAGTGAAAAAAGATTTGGAAAAATGCTTCGAGTTTATTCTTGAAGTCGAAAAATTGAAAGCAGTTCAGCGTAAAGTGAAACCGCTCGGACTTGAGCGTTATGAAAATTCTGCCGAACACAGTTGGCAGATTTCTTTGCTGGCTTTGACGCTTTCGCGGTTTGCGCACGAATCTGTGAATATTGAAAAGGTCGTCAAAATGATGCTGGTTCACGACATCGGCGAGATCGATGCGGACGATGTTTTTTTCTTTGACGAAGAGGGAAGAGCGAACGCGAAGGAAAAAGAATTGGCGGCGATCGAACGGATTTTTGGGCTTTTGCCGGAAGAAAAAGGACGCGAATTTCTTGAACTCTGGAACGAATTCGAACACGGCACGAGCCACGAAGCAAAGTTTGCGCGGGCGATCGACCGCGTAATGCCGGTTTTGCAGAATCTTTACAACAACAAGCAAAGCTGGCTGGAAAACAACGTCACGAAAGAACAGATTTTGACGAAAACCGCATACATCGGCGAAGGCAACGAGCTGATCTGGGAAACGATTGCGGAAAAAATAGAGAAGGCTTTTGAATGAACGACTGGAACGCAAGCGGCTCGCTTGCATAAACGCGAAAGCGTTTGCAACAAAGTTAAGTTTAAATTCAAATTGAAGATAAATAATGCGGTTTAGCGTTTTTCAAACGCTTGCAAGCGAGCCGCTTGCGTTCCAGTCAAAAAAATTATGAAAGAAGTTACGATCGTCTGCGACGGTTCATCATTGGGAAACGGCAAAGGAAATCCGCGTGCGGCGGCGGTGGCGGTTTTGGGTTATAAAGGTTACTGGCGCGGTTTCGGCGAATATTTGGGCAATGCGACGAATCAGCAAGCGGAAATCGCGGCGGCGGCGATCGGGTTGGAAAAACTTTCCGAGCCGTGCAAAGTCCGCGTTTTGAGCGATTCGCGTTACGTCGTCGAAACAATGACGGGCAACTTTCGGAAGAAAACCAATCTCGAATGGTGGGCGAAATTGGACAAAGCCGCGCAGAAACACACGATCAAATGGGAATGGGTAAAAGGTCACAACGGACACGAAGTTCAGGAAATCGTTGACACTCTGGCACGGAAAACGGCTGAATTAGGCAAAGTTGACGCGCAAATGTTTGAAGAATTGGTTGCGGAATTGGGAGTTTTGGAGATTTAATCGCCGCAAAAAGGCACAAGAAACTCAAAAAGAAGAAATTAACCACAGATGCACACAGATAAACACAGATTTTTAAAAGTCATTTTTGCGCTTTTTGTGCTTTTTTGTGGCTATTCTTTAGCATTTCCTCAGAAACGCAACGCGCTCGGTTGGACTTGGCAGAATCCTTTGCCGCAGGGAAATCCGCTTTATTCGATACATTTTGCGAAGGATAAGGAAAACGGCTTTGCGGTCGGCGCGGACAATACGATTTTGCGCACCGAAAACGGTGGTTTCAAATGGTTTCGACAAAATTCGCCGACCGATACGACGCTTTCTTCCGTTTTTGTGCGCGACAAGAAAAACGCCGTCATCGTCGGTGCGCGCGGCACGATTCTTTTGACGGACAACGGCGGAAAGGAATGGAAATTCGGGCAGACGGACGCGAAAGATCATCTTTACGGCGTAAATTTTACGGGCGAAAATTTTCAGACGGGTTTTGCGGTCGGAACTTACGGGCGCATTTTGAAAACTGCGGACGGCGGTTTGAATTGGAAAACTCAAGTTGCCGAAACGAAGGAACATCTGCTCAAAGTTTCTGCTTTTGATAGTGAAAAAGCCGTCATCGTCGGGCAGAACGGCATCGTTTTGACGACGAAAAACGGCGGCGAAAATTGGAAGATCAATCATCCGTGCGATTCGGCTTTGATTTCGAGCGCGGCGTTTATTTCGGCGGAAAGAATCGTTGCGATCGGTTACGGCGGCTGTGTGGCGCGAAGTGAAGACGCGGGCGAAACGTGGACAAAGGTTAATGTTTACAGCCGCGCGGATTTTCTTGCGGTGAGTTTTTCCGATCAGAAAAACGGTTCGATGACGGACGCGAACGGCTTGGTTTGGCTGACGGGCGACGGCGGAAATACCTGGCTGCCGTTTAATATCCGCACCAATCCGAAGCTCGTTTCGCTGTATTTTGCGGACAGTTATACGGGCTGGGCGGTCGGCGAAAGCGGTCTGATCGTGCGGACGGACGACGGCGGTTATTCGTGGCAAAGATTGTCCGACGGCGGGCGCGAAGACGTCAACGAC
>DAITPE010000055.1:0-15062 GCA_036833775.1 Pyrinomonadaceae bacterium
ATCGAATTCAATTTGGAAATTGTTACAAATCGATTTATGAAAGACTTTGGTGTATCACGTAAAATTGCCAAGCTACACGAAATTGAATGTAAAAAGTATTTACTACTTTGCGGTCTTTATCCAAATATTCGCTTAGGTATGAAAGGTTCTGTAGACAGTTATTGGCACACATTTCTTTTATTTACCAAAGATTATTTTCAGTTTTGTGAAAAAGTTGCAGGTGGTTTTATTCATCATGTTCCTAAAATAAACAATGATCGCAATGAAATGGACACATACGAGAATACAGTAGAAATCTACAAAGCCTTTTTCGGAAAGTTGCCTGATAACAGAGTATGGGGTAACAACTCAAGAATATTTTCATGCGAACCCGCACCGTCATGTGAGCCAGCCCCTTCGTGTGAACCGGCACCATCATGCGAGTCAGCCCCTTCGTGCGAGTCAGCAGTTCAGTAATTACAACTTTTTCATCAGTTATTCAGTTGCAATTACTGAAAACAACATTAATTTTTATGTCATATTTACGTTCTAAATTTCGCCATCCGCATTTGCCTAAAAACGATTTGGGCTACACGGTTGATTATTATGAAGGTTCGCTGTCGACGCTGTGCGCGGGTTGCGGTCACGATTCGATCTCGGCGGCGGTCGCGCAGGCTTGTTTTGAATTGAACATCGAGCCGCACAAGGTCGCAAAACTTTCCGGCATCGGCTGTTCGTCGAAAACGCCCGCGTATTTTCTGAATAATTCGCACGGCTTCAACTCGGTTCACGGGCGAATGCCGTCGGTCGCCACGGGCGCGAATCTGGCGAATAAAGATTTGATCTATCTCGGCGTTTCGGGCGACGGCGACACGGCTTCGATCGGAATGGGTCAATTCGTCCACGTCGTGCGGCGCAATCTGAATATGGTCTATATCGTGATGAACAACGGCTGTTACGGACTCACGAAAGGGCAAGATTCAGCGACCGCCGATCACGGCTCGAAAAACAAATCGGGACATATCAACTTGTTTGAATCCATAGATTTGGCAAGCTTGGCAATCGAACTCGGCGCAACTTTTGTGGCGCAGAGTTTTTCGGGCGATAAGGAACAGCTTATCCCGCTCATCAAAGCCGCGATGAGTCACCCGGGATTTGCGTTTATCAATGTCATTTCGCCCTGTGTGACCTTTAATAACAACGTCGGTTCGACAAAGTCATACGATTACGTCCGCGAACATCAGGAAGCGACTTCGACCTTTGATTTCGTGCCGCTTGCGAAAGAGATCAAAACAAATTACGAAGAAGGAAGCACGCAAAATCTGACGATGCACGACGGTTCGGTGATCCAACTTCACAAGCTCGCCAAAGATTGGAATCCGTTAGACCGAATTTCTGCAATGAACGCCGTCGGCAATGCGCGTGCAAAAAGCGAAATTTTAACGGGTTTGCTCTATATGAACCCCGAAAGCCGCGATCTGCACGACCTGATCGAAACTTCCGACACGCCTTTGAACAAAATGACCGAAAAAGACTTATGTCCGGGTTCGGCAATTTTGGAAGGAATTAACGAAAGTTTTCGGTAATAATGGGAAACGCCCAAAGTGAAGAACAAACAAATTCAGAACATTGTTGTGAATTAATGAAAACTCGAACTGAATTTGTTTGTGAGAAACACGAATCGCCTTTTGATTGTGCGGATAGTTTGATCTACTACTCAAAAAGATTCAATGAATACGGCTTAATCATTCACGACAGCGGAAGTTCATTTATCAAAATAGATTTTTGCCCTTTTTGCGGAAAAAAATTACCAAAATCTAAAAGATGATTGATTTAAGAAGCGATACGGTAACGAAGCCGACGGCGGAAATGCGTCGGGCGATGGCAGAGGCGGAAGTCGGCGACGATGTGTACGGCGAAGACCCGACCGTTAATCTTTTGCAGGAAAAAGCGGCGGAGATTGTCGGGAAAGAAGCCGCGCTGTTTGTGCCGACGGGTTCGATGGGCAATCAGATCGCCGTTAAACTTCATACGAAGCTCGGCGATGAAGTCATTATCGAAGAGCGCGGACATATTTTCAATTACGAAATGGGAACGCCTGCGGTCGTCGCGGGCGTAATGATTCGTCCGGTTCGGGCGGCGAGTGGAGATGGACATTTGACTTGGGCGGAAATCGAATCGGCTCTGCATATCAATCAGCCGTATTATGCTTGCCCGACGGGTTTGATTTGTCTTGAAAACACGAGCAATTTCGGCGGCGGAAGCGTAATGTCTGCCGCGCAAACCGACGAAATATGTTCCAACGCACATAAATTAAATTTGCCCGTTCATCTCGACGGCGCACGGATTTTTAATTCGGCGGTCGCGCAAAACGAAACGGTTGCGAATCTTTCAAAATCGGTCGATTCGGTGCAGTTTTGCCTGTCAAAAGGCTTAGGCGCTCCCGTCGGCTCAATGCTTTTGGGAACGAAAGATTTTATCGCGGAAGCAAAAACGTGGCGCAAACGCTTCGGCGGCGGAATGCGCCAAGTCGGAATTCTCGCGGCGGCTGGAATTATCGCTTTGGAAGAATCGCCGAAACGTCTACACATCGATCACGAAAACGCGCGATTTTTAGCTGAAGGCGTAGCAAATATCAAAGGAATCTCGATCGATGCGGAAAAAATTCAAACAAATATAGTGATATTCGACGTTTCGAACACAGGCAAAACTTCCGCCGAGATTGTCGAAGAACTGAAAACTGAAAACATCTTCGCAATTCCTTTCGGTAAAGCGATCAGAATGGTCACGCATTGCGACGTTTCGCGCGAAGATATAGAAAATACTTTGAAAATTTTAAGCCGAATTTTAGACTAAAAAAGGCGAGTAAATTCTCGCCTTTTCGTTTAATTTTTCTCTTTCAAATTACTTCAAGCCGCTTTCCGTCGGGCGGTGTTTAGCGATGAATTCGAAGCTGTTTGAATATTCGTCTTTGTTGTCGGAATAGATCGTGTCCCAAATCAGATTGTTCAAATCGGTTATTAATTGCGCGCTGTCTTCGAGTTTGGCTTCGCCGTTTTTCACTTGCTTGCCTTCGAGATAACCCGGAAGATTTTTCAGTTGGTCAACGAGCAAATCTTTCGCGATTCCCGCGCCGGGAGAAAGTTTTGCCAAACCCGTAAGTTTATCTACTGCGCCGATTAAAAGGTCGAGAACGGCTTTATTTCCGGCGGCATCGTCTTTGATCTTGCCGACTGCGTTTTGATATGCGCGGTCGAAATTGCCGAGCCATTCGCCGATCACTCCGGCAGCTTGTCCTGTTTCCCAACCCTGACCTTTCGGCGACGAATTGTAATAATCGTCAACCAATTTCTGCTCTTCGGCGGTCAAAGGCTGTTTGCCGCTGCGGATCAGATCGGTCGCTTTCGCGATTCCGGCAACTTTGCTGTAAACGGTCGCCAAAACGTCGGAAGCTTTTGTTCCCGGCGGCTGTGCGAACATTACATTTTCAAAGAATGAACCGAGCCAATTCGTTTCGCCGTTCAAGCTGCTGCCGTTCGGCGAAATGCTGTTTTTGAAAATATCATCGAAATGATTCAAGAAAACGGTCGAAAGCGCGTCTTTGAATTCGACGTTGCTCTTGAAATTTTCCGCCGCTTTCGAATCCGTCAAACCTTTTGCCGCCGCGTAGAAAAGACTTTCCTGCAAATCGCTCGAATACAGCGAAGCTTGGAAGGTCGAACCGTTGTAACCGGATTGAATTCCCGCATTTTTCAAGATTTCGGTCACGCCGCCGAGCGTCATTTTGGGGGCTTGATCCCAGCTTGCATTCGGATTTTGGAGATGATAATCGAGCGGAATCATTTCCTGCTGTCCAGCCATCGCGCCTTTGATAAAATCGTTGAGTTTGCCGTTTTGGTCGAGTTCGGTCAAAAACGAAGCTTGTTTATCGGTCGGCATCTTCGATAAAACGTAAGACGCGGCGGCATCGAGCCGATCATCGCCGTTGGCAACTGCCGAACGGACGAACATATCGCGGAATTTATCATCGGTCGATTTACCGAAAATTTCGCTGAAAACATAGGGATTACGGTCTTTCAATTTATCGACGAGCTGATCCATTCCTTCCTGCTGGAGATCGCCGCGATTGACCATTCCTTCGAGCGTCGTGCGCACAACGTCGGATAAATGATTGACGTAATCTTTATTTGCAGTCGGATCATTGTAAAGCCCGCTGATGTAATCAGCCGCTTTGTCCGTTCCGACCGCCGAAAGAAAATTCTTGCACCATTCGGGATCGTTTTTGTGCAATTCCAAAGCTTCGGCAAAAGCCTGTGCTCTGCCTTCTTCCGAAAGCATCGTATCGTGTTTCAAAAATGAAGCTGCTTCTTCCGGTGTTGCATCAGGATCATAAGGCGTCACGTAGTTTGCCTGTAAAGGTCCGATTCCGCTGCCGTTATCAGCAAAAATTCCCTTTACATTCGTGATCGCATTGCCGAGTTTTTGCGCTTGTTCGATCTCATTTTGATGAACACGTCCCGAAAGCAGATGATCCTGCAAATTTTTCAGCATTTCGACACCGCCGTTTGCACGAGCGACGGCATCGAGTTCCGTATCGGACAAATTATCCGTAAAACCGCTCGCCGCATTGTCGCCGTAAGATGTATCGTTAAGACGATTTTGAACTTCTTTCATCACCGCCGCCGCGCCTTCAGGATCGGTTTTCGCAAGTTCGGCGATTTGTTTGCCGATCTCGTAGGCTTTATCTTCATTCAAATTTCCGCTGCCGCCTTGCGCGTTGATGAGTTCGTCGGCTTTTTTCACCGGATCGATCGTCATTGTCGGAACTTGCGCCGGAGCTTGTTTCGCCGCAAAAACGCCATCGTAAAGCGCATTTAACTTGAATTTCATCAAATTACCTTTATTTGCCTGATCGCCGACAACCGAATTTTTGTTGTCAACATTTGCAAGCTCGACCTTTTTCGGCTCGACTTTCGGTTTGAAAGTTTCTTTGTGAATATCCAAATTGTTTCTTTTGACGCCTTCGATTGCCATAGATTTTCTCCGTTGAACTTTAAAATTTTGCTTTTCAAAATAGTTATCGGCAAAAATCGTGAAAGTTTCCTTATATTTCGAAATTATTTCGCGCTTCGACACAAACGATTTTTGATTAATTCATTCAAACCATTTACCATTGAAAATTTGAATTAAATCGTATGATCATCGCCATAGACGGACCTTCGGGCGCGGGAAAATCGACGCTCGGCAAAATGTTAGCCAAAAAATTCAATCTGCTCTATCTCGACACGGGCGCAATGTATCGCGCCGTCGGTTTAGCGGTTTTGCAGACGGGCATAAATTTTGAAGAAACCGAAAAGATCGCCGAAATCGCCGAAAGTTCAAAGATCGAACTCGTCGGCGAGCCTGAAAATTTGCAGATTTTTTTGAATGGAAACGAAGTCACAAACGAAATCCGCACGAATGAAGTCGGGCAAGCGGCGTCGATCGTTTCGACGATCTCCGAGGTCAGAAAAATCTTGGTCGGACATCAGCGAACGCTCGGCGAAACTTCACAAAACGGCGCGGTTTTAGACGGACGCGACATTGGAAGCGTCGTTTTTCCGAATGCCGACATCAAGTTTTTCTTAACTGCAAAGCCCGAAGCACGCGCACGCCGTCGTTATGAAGAAGACTTGGAAAAGCAGCGTGCAGTTTCTTACGAACAAACTTTTGCCGAAATAAAAGAACGCGACGAACGCGACGTTGCGCGCAAAGATTCACCGCTGATGATCGCCGAAGACGCGGTTGTAATCGACACCAGCGAACTCAATCTTTCCGAAGTTTTGGAACAAATGATGCTCACGGTCAGTGAAAAACAGTTGTGAAATTGTTCAATTTTAATTTCAAAAACGAAGCCGTTTGGATGTTGATATTTTCGCTAACGCCTTTGATTATTGGAATTATTGTCGGATTTTACTACTTTTTGACGAATTAAATTTGACTTAAAACTGTTGAATCGCTAAGATTTTTATTCGTTCTTTTTATGCTCCCGTAGCTCAGTTGGATAGAGCAACAGCCTTCTAAGCTGTGGGTCGCACGTTCAAGTCGTGCCGGGGGTATTCAATTTTAGATTTCGGATTTTGATTTTAAGTGTTTTATGCCGAATCAAACAACCAAAATCTGTACAAAATGTAAATTAGAAAAGGATTTACACTTATTTTCCTTGAGAAAGCTATCGAAAGACGGTTATTCATCTTGGTGTCGAAGTTGTTTCAAGGAAAATTGGCAGGAACGGTATTACAAAAACCATAATCATTACCGAAATCGGCATAATACGAGCCGAAATAAAATTCGGATTGAGATTGCTAGGAAGGTTTTTGAATATTTAGAAAATCATCCTTGCGCAAACTGTGGTGAATCAGATCCAATTGTTTTGGAATTTGACCACCGCGACAAAGATGGTAAAATTGAAAGCATCTCAAACTTGATTCGGGATTCATCTTGGAATAAAGTTAAGTTTGAGATTGAAAAATGCGATGTTCTTTGCGCAAATTGTCATCGGAGAAAAACTGCTGCGCAATTTGGTTATAAGCGGCATTTTTTCATAAACAATTAAATTACGGCGGCTATAGTTCAGTGGTTAGAGCGTCTGATTGTGGTTCAGAAAGTCGAGGGTTCAAGTCCCTCTAGCCGCCCCATTCATTTCTTTTTTTATACTTCCCCGAAAATTAGTTTGTAATTTACCGAACGAAACGCATATAATCGTTTGGAATATTTGTATTTTTCCATTCAAAAAAGGCACTGTTTAATTTAGAGCATTTTCAAATATCATTTATGAAATTAGTGAAAACTATTTTGAGTTCGGTAATTTTGCTTTTGGCGGTCAGCTTCGGCTTTGGTCAAAAGCAAAATAAAAATTTTGTTGACGGCGAAGTTTTAGTGAAATTCAAAAGCAAAACTTCGGCTTCGGCAATTATGAATGCAAACAATCGTTTCGGCGCAAGTTTGATCGAAACGCTCGGCGATTTGAATTGGGTAAGAGTAAGATTGCCGAACAGTTTGACGGTTGAAAATGCTGTCGCTGAATATAAAAATCTCGACGAAGTCGCCGCCGTTCAGCCGAATTTTTATTATCATTTGCTCGCTACGCCGAATGATCCGCAATTTACCGCTACCGGAATGTGGGGCTTGAATAAAATTTCCGCGCCAACGGCTTGGGATTTTTCAACCGGAAGTTCGACCGTTGTCGTTGCCGACATCGATACGGGTTTGCGCTACACGCACGACGATATTGCGGCAAATGCTTGGACGAATTCGGGTGAAATTTTGAACAACGGCGTTGACGACGACGGCAACGGATTCGTTGACGATTATTACGGCTGGGACTTTTTCTATAATGATTCAAACCCGATCGACGATGCCGGCGGACACGGAACGCACACCGGCGGCACGATCGGCGCGGTCGGCAATAATCTGATCGGCGTGACGGGCGTAAATTGGAATGTCAAAATTATGCCGATCAAAATTTACAGTCCGCTCGGCACGGATTCGACTTCGGCAATGCTCGTCAATGCTTACAATTATGTGCGAATGATGAAACTGCGCGGTGTAAATATTCGCGTGACGAACAATTCCTACGGCGGCTGCGGCGAGGCTTGCGGTTACGATCAAGCGACGAAAGATGCGCTCGATGCGATGGGAAATGCGGGAATTTTGAATGTTTTCGCCGCGGGAAACGATAATGTAAATATTGAAAACACGCCTTCTTATCCGGCAAGTTATACGAGTCCGTCCGTTTTATCGGTCGCTTCTTCGACTTCAACCGACGCACGTTCGAGTTTTTCAAACTACGGCACAATCAGCGTCGATCTTGCCGCGCCGGGTTCGTCGGTTTTGAGCACTTATGCAAGTTCAAACACGAGTTATGCAACTTTGAGCGGAACTTCGATGGCAACTCCGCACGTTACCGGTGCAGCGGCTTTGCTTTCGGCTTATAATCCAAATTTATCGGTTGCTTCATTAAAAGCAACCTTGATGAATACGGTCGATCCTTTAACGAATTGGACGAGTTTCGTCAAAACAGGCGGCAGATTGAATGTTGCCCGCGCATTGCAGAATCAAACGGTTTGCACGTTTACTTCGCCCGATTCGGCAAAAACGGTTTCGACAAGCGGCGGCAGTTTTTCGATGTCGATCAAAGCCGCTCAAAATTGCGATTACGAAGCGAAAAGCAGTGTTAGCTGGATTCAAATCAGCAATACTGCACCGCTCAGCGGAAACGGAACGGTTACTTTTCAAGTGTCCGCGAATACGGGCGGAAGAAGAACCGGAAATATTACAATCGGCGGGCAAATCTATAAAATTACGCAGCCGTAAGATTGTTTTGACATTTGTTTTATTGAAAATATCGGATTTTTGTATTTTTTTGTAAAAGTTGGGCGGTTTTCCAACTTTTATTAAATTGAGTGCGTCTAATGTTTTGACCAGTTCAGGCGGACTTATTCAAAAAAGTAATTTTGTTGAAATACGAATTTCTATTCGGTTTTCTTGCATAGCAAACTGTAGAAGTAGTATATTTGACATTCTTAAACTTTTTGGCGTTGCTTCGCCCAAACCTTTTGTAACATTTTTAAGAAAAAGGATAGATATAATGAGAAATATTTTGACCATTTGCGGCAAATTGAGCGTGCTGTTTGCCTGTGTTTTAGTTTTAACGGTTTCATCTTTTGCACAGCTTAGTCTGCGAAAAGCCTTGGACGTTGATAATGACGGAAAAGCGGATTTTACTGTTTTTCGTCCGAGCAATGCCAATTGGTACACGCTGAAATCGACCGGCGGATTTGTATTTCAGCCATTCGGTTCGGCAAATGAAGATTATATGGCACCGGGCGATTTTGACGGCGACGGCAAAGGCGACGTTTCGGTTTGGCGCGATACGAACGGCGGTTGGTATCGGATGAACAGTTCTAATAATACTTTCGCGGCTGTAAATTTCGGCTCGACCGGCGATGAACCGGTTGCCAGAGATTATGACGGCGACGGAAAAACCGATGTCGGCGTTGTCCGCCGCTCCAACGGAGCAATGTTGTGGTATATTTTGAAGAGTTCTGACGGAACTTTAATTGCTTCTCAATTCGGACTTTCGACGGATTTTACCGCACCGGGCGATTATAACGGCGACGGTAAATTCGATTTGGCAGTTCAGCGTCCCGGCGCGACCGCAACTTCGCAAGCAAATTTCTATGCATTGAACTGGACAAACGGTGCTTTAATCGTTGCAACGTCTTGGGGATTAAGCAATGATCTGGTCGTTCCCGGCGATTACGACGGCGACGGTAAAACCGATATTGCAGTTGTTCGTGAAGGCGCAACTTCAGCGACTCCGTTAGGTTGGTATATTCTGCAAAGTTCAAACGGTGCATTGAAAGCGGCTAACTTCGGAAACACCGGAACCGATCTGAATGTTCAAAACGATTATGACGGTGACGGTAAAACGGACATCGCAGTTTGGCGCGACAGCACTTCGACATTTTATGTCTTGAAGAGCTTAGACAACGGTTTGATCGTAACGCCTTGGGGTTCGCCGAGCGATTTCCCGGTTGCCAGCTACGATACACATTAATCAGCTTAAAGGTCAAAAAAAACGAAAGGTTGAGGATTTTATCGGTCTTCAACCTTTTTGTTTATTTAAATTTTGTAGTAAGTTTCTAATTTCGGATGGCAAATTTTTCAGAACTTATTAATAAGATTTTTCAAACAAAACGAATCGTAATTGTCGGCGATTTGGTTGCCGACCAATTTTTGCGCGGCACGATGGCACGAGTTTCGCGTGAAGCTCCGGTATTTATTCTGCGTCATGATGAAACGGAAACTTTCGGCGGCGGCGCGGCAAATGCCGCCGTTAATGTTGCCTCGCTTGATGCCGAAGCCGTTTTGATAGGTTTAGTCGGCAAAGATTTGAACGGAAAGTCTTTGCTCGAAAAGTTGAAAGAATCAAAGGTAAATTGCGATTTCGTCGTTTCGAGTGAAAATTTTCAAACCACGACAAAAGTCCGCGTTCTCGCCGGACAGCATTACGCCGCACGTCAGCAAGTGATTCGCATTGACTACGAAAATCAGACCGACATTTCGGCTGAAATACTTGGAAAATTAAAACAAAATCTGCTTGCGGCGGCAGAAAATGCCGATGCGATCATAATTTCCGATTACGATTACGGCGTTGCAAATTCCGAAATTTTCGAAACTGCGCGAAAGATTTCCAACGAAAAACAAATTCCGCTTTTGATCGATTCGCGTTTTCGTCTGAACGAATTTTCCGGCGCAACGACCGCGACACCGAATCAGGACGAAGTCGAACAGATTTTAGGCAAAGATTTTACCGACGAAGATTGCCGCAAATTGTGCGAAAAATTAGGTTTTGAATCTTTGCTTGTCACCTGCGGCAATAAAGGAATGTTGCTTTTTGAAAAGGAAAAAACGCCTTTGCAAATCGAAGCCGTCGGCTCGAAAGAACCGGTTGACGTGACTGGCGCGGGCGATACGGTCATTGCCGTTTACGCGCTCGGATTAGCGTCGAATTTGAGTTTTGAGGAAAGCGCAAACTTAGCAAATCACGCGGGCGGAATCGTTGTGATGAAAAAAGGAACTGCTTCGGTTTTGCCCGAAGAATTGTTGGCTTCGCTTGAAAAACACAAAAATCCCGAGCATAAAACTCAATCTTTATGAACAATTTTGCCGAAATCTTAAACCGCGAAAAATTGATTGAAAAAGTTGCCGCATTGCGAAAAAACGGTGCAAAAATTACACTTGCAAACGGCTGTTTCGATCTTTTTCACGTCGGTCACATTCGTTATCTTGCAGGCGCGAAAGAATTGGCTGATTTTCTCATTGTCGGCATTAATTCTGACGAACAAGTTAAAAAATTAAAAGGCGAAAAGCGTCCGTATATGCCCGAAAACGAACGCGCCGAACTCGTTTCATCGCTTCGTTTTGTTGATTTTGTGACGATTTTCGATGAACCGACCGTGACTGAATTGCTTCGCGCCGTCAAACCCGATTTTCACGCGAAAGGAACGGATTACACGGTCGATTCCGTGCCCGAACGCGAAATCGTCCGCGAATACGGCGGGCAAACCGCGATCGTCGGCGATCCGAAAGATCATTCTTCGACGGATTTGATACAATTAGTAAGCGGTAAAAAGTAACGGATTACGAGCATTAAATGATTGAAAATTTCATCGACTCGTCACTCATTACTCTTCACTCGCTACTGTTTTATGTGGAAATCGCGCACGAAAACCGATCTGATGATCGAAGTTTGGGAAGCTTTGGATTGCGAAAATATAGGCGAAAAAGAGATTGTTGCCATCGAAGACGCAGTGCGCGAAAGATTTGGCGCGAACGCGGTCGATACGCCGATGAAAATCGCGCGGCTTTTAGCTGACGAAGGCGCAGAGCTTCGTCATTCGGAAATTCTCGCGCTCGATGTCAAACGCCGTTTGGAATCGCCTTACGACGCGATGTTTCGCAACATTCTAAAGTTTTCCGATTTCAAACAAGCTTTGATTTCCCTGCGTCAGCTCGAAAATTTGCGTCAAAAATTCTTGCGTGAAAACGACAAAGAAGGTTTACGGCTCGTGCGCGAAACTGCGCTGAAAGGCAAAAATCGCGCACAGATGATCGCGCAAAACAATCGTGTTGACAAACAAAAACGCGCCGAAAAAGCTGAGATCGTCGAATGGTTCACGCTCTGGCTGCAATCACCCGAAGTTTTTGAAACTTGGGTGCAAATTCGGCAAAATTCAAAGGATTTTAAGGACAAATTTGAAACAACGATTATCACGGATTGAAACAGATTTCTAATTATTTTATTTCTGCTTTTCTAAAATAATCCGTGCAAATCCGCGTCAATCGTTGTTTCAAACTCTTCAAAATATGCGTCGTTTTTATTCGCCGAATGAAAGCTTCAATGCTGAAAATATCACGTTAAATATCGATGAAACAAAGCATTTGCGCGAGGTCTTGCGGCTTCGTGTCGGTGAAAAAGTTCAGGTTTTCGACGGCGAAGGAAACGAATTTCTTTGTGAGATCGAAAGTATTTCAAAAAAGGAAACGCTTCTGAAAATCGTCGAAGAAATAAAGCCTTTTGCGCCGATTTCAAATTTGGATTTAACGCTTGCAGTCGCGCTGTTGAAAGGTGATAAATTCGATCTCGTCGTGCAAAAGGCGGTCGAACTCGGTGTGAAAACTTTTGTTCCGCTGATGACGAAAAGATGCGACGTAAAAATCAAAAACGCGCAGGATTTCAACAAAAAACTCGAAAGATTAAACCGCATCGCACTCGAAGCGTGTAAACAATCGGGTCGCGCCGATTTGATGGAAATTACCGAATTGATTGGTTTTCAAGAGTTTATAAAATCCGCAAACGGCACGAAACTGTTTTTTTCCGAGCGAAAAGGCGAAAGTTTTAATGAAATAAAACCGGACAAAAAAATAACCGCCCTCATCGGTTCTGAAGGCGGTTGGGAAGATTCTGAAATCGAATCTGCGATAGAAAACGGATTTCAAATAATCACGTTCGGCGGCAGAATTCTTCGCGCCGAAACGGCGGCAATTTCGATCGCAACGATCTTACAGCATCGTTTCGGCGATTTGAATTGAAGAAAGGATTTGCCCACGAAATACACGAAAAGAACGAAAAGAAAACAGAAAAAATCTTCTTTTTTTCGTTTCTTTCGTGTATTTCGTGGGCAGCTTTTCTTTACAAATCTGTTTTTCGCGGCGGCGCGGGACGATAGTATGCGTTGCCGCGCTGTTTCATTTCGGCTTTTTGTCCGAGCGTATGAATCGCCGATTCGAGCAATTCGTTCGTATCGATCAGAAAATTCGCCGCGCCCGTAACGTCAACCTCCTGATCGCGGAATTGGATAATCATATAATTTTTCGTCTTTTTCAAAAGACTTCCGCCCAATCCCGCACCGAAAATCGGAACTGCGCTGATCGCTCTGCCCGTTCCCGATTGAACTTTTTTTGAACTCGGTGAAATGATAAGCATCGTGCTGTACGGAATCGCGAACATTTCTTTTTTGTCTTCGCCGTAGAAAACGAGACGCTCGTTGACATCATCGAATTTCAGCGTTCCGTGCGCTTTTCCTTCATAGCCGAACATTCCGCCTTCGTAGCGAACCTCAAAAGATTCCGGCGCGGGTTTTACGTCAGCGGCTTTGGTTTCCTTCGCGCTTTCCGGCGGTCGCGGCTGCGCGGAAACTGCCGCCGCAAATGAAAACAAGCCGAAAACAAGCAAAAATAATACTTTTTTCATAAATTTATCCTGAAATTTTGTAAAGTTTTAATTGAAATTTTGAATCTCAAACTTATAGACGCATTCCGCCCATCGTTCGTTGCCACGCCAGCGTTTGTTTTAAAACGCCGAGCCGCTGTTTTTCGGTTTCCGAGCAATCCAAAGTCAGTTGGTCGATGATCGCTTCGAGCAGCGGAACGGCAAAAAGTCCTGCGTGTGCAACAACTTGCGAATAATAATGAATTTGCAGACAATCGTTTTTGTCCGTGTGAAATTTTTTCACTTCGCCCGGCTCGATCTTATAAACTTCCTGTCCCGCCGGGACGACGCGGCGCGGAACGCCGTGAATTATTTTGCCGTTTTCGCCTTTTACGCCGAGCAGTAAAATCCCGACGAGAAAACCTTGTTCGTTCAAATAATCGGGGCTGAACGAACCGAGTTCGGGTTTCGGCGACAGGCGCGGACCGAAGCTCGCGTATTCGGGATTGACGAGCATCGAATTGTAAATTACGCCGATGATTTCTTCCGTTTCGAGCGGAAGTTTGACGAATTGCGCGAAGCCGAAATCTTCAGCCGACGGCGGATTTGCCGCGTCGAGTTCGTCAATAATTTGCGCGACGTAATCGATATGAGAATTGGATTTGATGATCTTTGCGATTTTCATTTTTTGACTGAAAGAGTTTAATTATCCACAGATAAACACAGATAGACACGGATATTTTTAAAACTGATTTTAAATTATCTGAGTTCATCCGTGTTTATCTGTGGATGAACTTTCTTATTAAAATTGCCGACCGAGTTTTGGAACGATATACAAAAGCCACCACAAAAGCATTTGCACGGACAACACGATAAAGCTCAAACCGATGCTCATCACGGCAAGCCTTCTGCCGCCGAGCTGTGGATTTCTCAACGCCGCCGCATAACCGAAACCGCCGACGATAAACGTAAAAGGCACGAACAAAATTCCCAAGTAAGGAACCATCGAATAAACCAGACATGCCCAAGCCGTGTGCGCCGCGCTGTTTTTGTTTTGCTCGAATAGATCAGGCGTTTCGTTTTCTTCTTCAAACCGAAACTCGAACGATTGTCTTTGCAGATTATACGACGAACGCAGATTATCGAGCGGTTGGTAATCTTCAAACAGAACTTTCCCGCAAACATTGCAGAAACGTGCCGTTTGACGCACGATCATTGCACCGCAAGCGGAACAATTTCGATTTTTGATTTCTACATTCGTTTTCAAAACTACTTTTTACCTTCTACGCCCTTTGCTCGCGTTTTTGCGCGACACGCTGAAATTCAGTTTTTCACGATTGGCAAAGTCTTGTAAAGCGCGTAAGAAAACTTCGCGGTCGCGCATCGTGATGACGGCGGTTTGATCGGCGGTTTCGAGCGCATACGGATAACCCAAACCGATCACGCATTCGGCGCGAATTGTGTCTAAAACTTCGCCGAGCAGATTGTCTTCGTAAACCCAAGAAGGAATGTCCAAACGAGCAGGCGGATTGTCCGAAGTCGTTTGCAGATAAACGAAACCGACGAGCGATTTGCCTGTCGCTGTGTCGATAAACGCCTTCAGACCTTTGCGGTCGGAATAGCAAAAACACGTTCGGTCGCCCCAATTTTCGAGGATCGGCGCGTCCGTTTCGCTTCCCGAATGCAGAACGGTCGCGTCGTAAAGCGTTTTTTTATCCGCCGTCTGTTTTTCCGAAAAAGCGTCGAGCAAATGGATCAGATCGCGCGAAAAACTGCGGTCGACATAGCCGACAAGCGGCACTTTCACACTTCGCGAAAGCCTGAC
>DAITPE010000056.1:0-14971 GCA_036833775.1 Pyrinomonadaceae bacterium
CAAACGGCGTTTGAATTGCAGTTCGGATTAGATGTGGGAATATTGAAATTGATCGTATCGGCGGCGGGCGTTGCATTTGCGTCTGCGACGGCTTGGCGCAAGCTTCCCGCGCCGCTGTCGGCAGTATTCGTTACCGTAAAAGTTGCCGCACTGATTCGGGTTTGCGCCGCGAGAGTCATCATCAAAAATCCGCACACGGCAAGAATAGTGCAAACGCTTTTCAATGTTTTCGGTTGAATTTTTAACGGTCGGTAAAACATACGAATCTTACTCCTTAATTTTTTTAATCGCTAACAGCAGAAATGTTTGTGGCAGTTGTTTTGAATTTGAGTATAGCTCACAAAAGGGGTTAGAGCAATAAAAATTTGCCGACGGTCAAATCAAGAAATCAGGTATGAAGGAATTTTAATTCGAGCAAACGCACCGAAAAAAAAACATTGAACGCAAACGCGGAGCGGGCGTATAATTAAGCGTCTTTATTTCAAATCAAAAGGAAAAAATTATAATGGCAGACAACGAAAAGAAAAGTAACGAACAGGAACAGAATGAAAATGCCGGAAAATTGTCGGGCATCGGTGCGGGCGTGATCACGGGCGCGGCGATCGGGACTTCGGTGATGCCGATCGTCGGGACGTTTGTCGGCGGCGTGGTCGGCGGTGTCGTCGGGTCGGAAGTCGGGAAAAAGGTCGGCGGTTCGCTGTTGAATAAGTTTACGGGCAAGGATAAAGCGCAAGCCGAATCAGCCGAAAAAACCGACGTGACGGCGGAATTGCAAAAACTCGCCAAGCTTCATAAAGACGGCATTTTGGACGATGAAGAGTTCAAAGCCGCAAAAGCTCAACTGCTGAATCTTTAAGAAAGATTTTGCCTGCGAAATAAACGAAAGAAACGAAAAAAGAAAACCTTTGCTAATTCGGAACGCGGATTGGGCGGATTGGACAGATAATTGCGGATAACTCAAATAAAATATCTGTTCAATCCGCCCAATCTGCCGAATCTGCGTTCAAAACCCTATTAATTTTTCGTTCTTTTCGTTTATTTCGCAGGCAATCTTTCTTTAAGGCAGAAACTCGATCAAGCGTTCAATATTTTCGCGGTTGTTGAAAAGATGCGGCGAGATTCTGACGCGGTCGCCGCGTGTGGCGATGATGATGTTTTCTTTTTCCAACCGTTTGAAAATGTCGTGCGAAGTCAGACCGTTTTTATGTTTGACGCAGACGATCTGCGATTTTTCGCCCGTCGCGCGTGAACTTACCAATTCATATTTGTCTTGCGGCAAAAGTTCGCAAAAATAATCGGTCAATTCTTCGAGATATTTTTCGATATTGTCCAAACCGGCTTCCTTTAAAATCTTCAAACTTTGCTCCATACCGTAGAAAAGCGACGCACTGCCCGTTCCCGATTCCCACGCGAGCGCGGTCGGTTTGAAATTCTGCTCGTAATCGTCAAAATCCCACGGCGTTTCGACGCTGATCCAGCCGACGAAGGTCGGTTCGACGCGGGCGCGGGCGCGGTCGGAAAGATACAAAATCCCGCAGCCTTCGGGCGAAAAAAGCCATTTGTGGCTCGCGCCGCAAGCGATGTCAACGTAATTTGCGGGCAGATCGAAACCCATCGCGCCAAAGCCTTGAATAATATCAACGGCGAAAAGCGCATCGACGGCTTTGGCGGCTTGTCCGATCTTGCGTAAATCGGCGCGGAACCCCGAATTGAATTGAACTGCGCTGATCGAAACGAGCTTTGTATTTTGGTCAATCAGCGCGATAAATTCGTCGATCTCGATGCGTCCGTCGCGTTCGGGACAAGTGCGTAATTCAACGCCAAATTTGTCGCGGATTCTGCGCCAAGGATAGAAATTCGACGGAAATTCCTTTGCAAAAGTGACGATGTTGTCGCCTTTTTCCCAAGCTAAACCGTTCGCGACCGAAGCAAAACCGTCGGAAGTATTTCGCATAAACGCCACTTGATCGGCGCGGACGTTGAGCATTTCGGCGATCAAAGCGCGGGCGCGGTCTTTGGTCGCAACCCAGTCGTTAAAATTCAAAGTTCCGTTTTCCGAACAGTCTTTCAATTGCGAAAAGACGGCTTCCGCCGTGACGGTCGGCATCGGCGAAACCGCCGCGCTGTTTAAGTATGTATATTTTTTGACGGCAGGAAAAAGATCGCGTATTTGTTGGTTCATATATAAAAATGTCTGCGCTGAATGTCGTTCAGTTGTCGCTGAATTATGTTCAGCTATTGCTGAATTATGTTCAGGCGTTGCTGATTTACTTTCAGCACGAACTGAATATCATTCAGCAATAGCTGATCGGCATTCAGGCGTTGCTGATTTACGTTCAGCGATAACTGATTAATGTTCAGCGGTCTAAAAACGCCTAAAAGCTGTTAATTCTTTTGACAAACGCTTGAAAAAGCCGATAATTTTTATTTGCGGCAGTGGAAATTTCCTTCCCGAAAAGCCTCAAGATTTTGCATCAAAGCAGTATTAAATTATGTTCGATTTTCAAAGAAAAGACCAATTCGATTTTGGAACGATTTCGGTGCGCGACGACCGCGACATCGAAGTTCAGAAGTTAAAGGTCGAATCGCGTCAGGGCATTTATTTTGAAAGTTTGCGGCTGGTGCGCGACATTATCTTGATAATTGCGGTCTTTATTTTGTTCGGCGTTTTCATCGCGCAGCCCGTCGTCGTCGAAGGAACTTCGATGCTTCCGCAGCTTCACGACGGCGAACGTCTTTTAGTCAATAAACTCGTTTATTACAAATTTCAAAGCGTCAGTTGGGGACATCTCGAGCGCGGCGACATTGTCGTTTTCTGGTATCCGAAAGAACCTGATAAATCTTATGTCAAGCGAATTATCGGCTTGCCGGGCGAAACGGTCGAAGTCAGAAACGGCAGAATTTTGATCGACGGAAACGAACTGAACGAAAATTATCTCGACAGCGAACACAATCAAAGTTTGCCGTCGTTTCCGCCGAAAAAAGTGGATGAACATTATTTTTTCGTGATGGGCGACAATCGTGATAATTCGTCGGATTCGCGCTATTGGGGTTTGGTTCCCGAAAAATACATCTACGGCAAAGCGTTTTTCCGCTATTGGAAACCGCAAAATGCAGGTTTTCTGGAACACGGCGAATATAATTTGCCCGAACATCAAAAATTAAACGACATTCGCGCAGACGGCGAATAATTTTAAGGATTAATGAAACAACGATTAACACAGATTGCCGCAGATTTTATGTTTATTAAAAAATCTGTGATAATCCGAGTTAATCGTTGTTTCGGTTTTAAAAGATGAACTTAGCAAAAAAAGCAATATTGGTGCTTGAAGACGGACGTGTGTTTCGCGGACTTTCGTTCGGCGCGGAAGGCGAAACTTTCGGCGAAATGGTTTTTAATACTTCGATGTCGGGTTATCAAGAGATTTTGACCGATCCGAGTTATGCGGGACAGCTCGTTTGTATGACATATCCGCTCATCGGAAATTACGGCGTGAACGAAGAAGACGTCGAATCGCGCCGACCTTGGGTTGAAGGTTTCGTCGTGCGCGAAGCGAGCAAAGTCGCGTCGAATTGGCGTTCGTCGGAAACGCTCGATTCTTATTTGAAACGCCACAAGATTGTCGGAATCGAAAAGATCGACACACGCGCGCTCGTCCGCCACATCCGCGACAAAGGCGCGATGCGCGCCGCGATTTCTTCGGTCGATCTGGATGAAAACAGTCTGCTCGAAAAAGTTTTGGCTTCGCCCGAAATGAACAATCGAGAACTCGCAAGCGCGGTTACAGTCACGGAAAGTTTCGATTATCCGGCGACAACAGACGAAAAATATCACGTCGTCGCATACGATTTCGGCGTAAAAACCAACAGTTTGCGCGAATTTGCCAAGTTCGGCTGTAAGATCACGGTCGTTCCGGCGGAAACTTCGGCAGAAGAAGTTTTAGCGTTAAAACCCGACGGAATTTTTCTTTCAAACGGTCCGGGCGATCCGGCTTCGATGAAGAAAACCGTCGCTGAAATTAAAAAATTGACGACCGAAAACGTGCCGATGTTCGGCATTTGTCTCGGTCATCAAATCTTAGGACAAGTTTTCGGCGGCGAAACTTATAAACTGAAATTCGGACATCGCGGCGGCAATCAGCCGATCATGGATTTGACGACGCGCAAAGTCGAGATCACTTCGCACAATCACGGTTTCGCGGTCGATGCCGAATCGCTTCCCGCCGATGTCGAAGTCACGCACGTCAACCTTAACGACCACACGGTCGCGGGATTAAAACACAAAACTCTACCCGTATTTTCGGTTCAATATCATCCCGAATCCGCGCCCGGTCCGCACGATTCGGAGTATCTTTTCAAAAGATTTATTGAATTGATGGAAAGCAATAAATCGAAAAATTAAAGTAAAACAATTAACAGGGATGACAAGATAAACGAGGATATTTTTACTGATTTATATCCTTTTTATCCTGTTATCCCTGTGAATTTTTAACACCTTCCGAATTGTGTTAATGCGTATCGTAAGTCGCGAGCGGAACGTCTGAAATTAATCCCCAACTGTTTACGATCAAACCATTGTCACTCGATTTCAAAGCGTAAAAAGTGCCTTCGGTTTCGCGCCAAACGCTGATGTCGGTTTTGCCGTCGCCGTCGTAATCGTTTTGCGTCGGCGAATCAGTTTCCGTATTTCCGAAAGTGTAGGCGAGAAAACCGCCGTCCGAACTTTTCAAAATATACCAACTCAGATTTCCCGCCGTCGGCGCATTGCGGCGCACGACCGCGAAATCCGTTTTGCCGTCGCCGTCGTAATCGCCGGGAACAAACCAATCGCCCGTCAAGCCCCACGAAACTGCCGCCAGCGAATTGGTATTGCTGAGCAAAACATAAAACGTCGATTGCGCCGTCGCGCTCGCACCCGGACGCATTACGCCGATGTCGAATTTGCCGTCGCCGTCAAAATCTCCCGGCGCGGCATAATCGGTCGAAAGTCCGAATTGAATGCCCGTAAAACCGCCGTCCGAACTGCGCAGAATATACCAAAACATATTTCCGCTCGTGCGGCGAATGACGGCAATATCGGTTTTCCCGTCGCCGTCGTAATCACGCGCCATTTGTTCGTCGCCGATCAAACCGAAAGTGGTTGACGAAAGCGTATTTGTCGCGCTGTTCAGGCGATAAAAAGTTCGGTCGGTCGAACGCCAAACGGCGAAATCCGCTTTGTTGTCGCCGTCGTAATCACCCGGCAAAACGGCGTCGTAACTTGCCGAACCGAACGGCTGAAAAGTATTCGTGCCGCCGCTTTTGTTGACATACCAAGTGCTGTCGCCGTTGCGGAAAACGCCGTAATCGGCTTTCGAATCGCCGTCGAAATCGAGCGCGTTGCGAAGCTTGACCTGAGCCGAAGCCGGAATTGCCGACAAGATCAAAATTGCCAAACCGAAAAGCGAAAAGTATTTATTCATTGATTTTTTCATTTTTTCATTTCTCCTTTTTTTCGGTTTACGCGCTGCAAGTCGTCGGTGTCGTGCGAATCGCGATCGTTTTGACGGCTTGCAGATAACGGTTTTGAACGAGGCGCGTTGACATAATATACGGCAAAGCGCGGCTGATATTTCCGCCGATCACGTTGTCGGTCGTGTTCGTCGTGTCGCGGTTCGGACGGCTGACATAAAGCGGATGATTGCGGTAGATCGTTTCGGCGACACGGTCGGCAAAGAAAAACTGTGTCGTTAAGATCGCGGTCGTGCCGATGCGGATCGTCGCGTGCATGTGCGTCACGCGTCCCGAATACCAACCCGGAAAGATCGTGTCGAAATAAAGCCAGCCGTTTGCGTCGCTCGTTTGAATTCCGCGCGAAAAATTTTGCGAAAGCGTCGTCGAATCAGACGAACAAACGCCGCTCAAAGCCGAATAATTTCCGTCTTTGTTGGTATGCCAGATTTCCAAAGATGCACCCTGAATCGGTTGGCAAGTATCGGCATTGACGATGCGAAAACCGAGACGCATCGGCAAACCCGTAATGCCGCTCGTAATATCGCGGCGCACGAGATTGACGTTTGCAAAACAAGGTCCGATCGTTGCGCCGCACGTCAAAGTGCAGACATCGGTTGACGCAAAATTAAGATCGCCGTCGCTGAGTTTGTCCATTGCATTGGCAACAAATGGATTAAGATCGCCCGCAGCATTCAAAGCGATCGCGCCCAAGCCGAAAGCGGCGGCGGCACGAAAACCTTTATTCAGCCATTCGCGGCGCGTAATGATTTTCTTTTCCTCGGGAATAATTAAATTGGACTCCTTCATTTTTTCTCTCCTTTTTTAGTGTTATTTCAACGCATCGAAAACCGCGATTTTGAATTTCTTTAAATCGAACCAAACTTTGCCGGAAAAGCCGAAGTTCGAACAGTTAATTCTTTATTTTATTTGCGTTTTTCGACGCGCTGATGGTTTGTAAAAAAATAAGTATTAGATTAAATAGTTACGATCTTGACGACTAAAATACATAACTTTTCGTTTTCTTTAGCGGAGCGCAAACATCCCTGCTTGCCTTCGAGCGTGCAAATTCGGCAAACAAACGTTTTAGTATCTATTCCTCGACAAACTTTCGTGCGCCGAACTCTACAACATTTGCAAGCAAGGATGTTTGCGCTCCGCTAAATTTCAGGATTTACTTCTAATCGGTCGGCGGCGGCGGAAAATCGGGACGAAATTCGCCGCGCGGCGGGAATTCAGGTCTTTGCTGTTTCAAGGTTTCGAGTTTTGCAAGCTGTTCGGTCGTTAAAACCGCCAAAACCGCCGCATCAGTTTTCAGACGAATCAAATCGAGTTCGATCTGCACGTCGGCTTTTTCCTTCAAAATCGCACGAGCCTGAGTTTCGTCGAAAGTTTTGCTTTCCGCCAAACTTCTGATCTGTTCGTCAAAGCCGCGAAGTTTTTCAAAATAACTCTGAGATGCACTGCGCGAATTTTCCAACAAAGTTTGAATCTGCGTTTTCTGCGCGTCGGTCAAACCGATCTGTTCCAAAATGCGCGGATTCAAACCGTTCGGCGGCGGCATTCTCCTAAATTCGCCGTGACCGCCGCGTCCGCCTTTCGAAAAAGATTTCGTTTCCGTCGTTTTCGTCTGCGCGAAAGCCAACGTCAGCGAACCCAACAAAACTGCTGCCGCAAACGGCAAAAATATTTTTATGTAGCTTTTCATATAAATTAATCTCCAAATAAATCAGAATTAGAAATTCGTTTTTCACGATTGCAAACTTGAGTGTAATTTCCGAATGTAAAGTTTTTATGTGGAAGCAATGGAATTTTGTTAAGAGTTTGTAAAGCGGCTTGATAGCGTGATTTTTTGCGCTAAACTACATTTGGCGAGATGAAAAATTCATTTGAAAACGACAACAATAAACGAATCCTGATGATCGACGACGACGTAAAACTCTGCCGTCTGGTCACGGATTACCTTGCGCCTTTCGGCTTTGCGGTTTCGTCGGAAAACACGGGTTTGAAAGGTTTGGAAACTGTCAAAAACGGCGATTTTCACGCCGTCATTCTCGACGTGATGCTGCCGGAAATGGACGGTTTTACGATCCTGAAAGAAATTCGTCAATTTTCCGATGTTCCCGTTCTGATGCTGACCGCGCTCGGCGATGAATCGGACAGAATCGTCGGTTTGGAGATCGGTGCGGACGATTATTTGCCGAAAACATTTTCGACGCGCGAATTGCTCGCACGTCTTCGCGCCGTCACGCGACGTTCGCAGTTTTCGGCGAAAAATTTGGCGCACGATTCGGACGAATTGACGCTCGGAAATCTGTATATCAATGCTTCGACGCGCGAGGTTTTACAGGACGGCGCACAACTGAATTTGACGGCTTTGGAATTCGATCTGCTCAATTGTCTGGCGCGTTCGGCAGGTCGTGTGCTCGACCGCGATAAACTTCTTGATGAAGTTGCGGGCAGAAGTTACGACGTTTTCGATCGTTCGGTTGACGTTCACATTTCTCTGTTGCGCCGCAAATTAGGCGACGATCCGAAAAATCCCCGATACATCAAAACGATTCGCTCGGTCGGCTATATGCTTGTGCCGCAGGAAAAGGAAGATTAAAAAATATGCGTCTGCGTTTTACGCTTTTCAGCAAAATAATGATCTGGTTTACGCTGAATTTGCTGATTCTCGCGGCATTTTTCTGGCTTGCCTTTACGCTCGAATTTCGTTTCGACCGCAATTCGCCTTTCTTTATTCCGACCAATCGTTTGGATTCGGTTTCACGCGCCGTAATGGGCGAAATTCAAAACAAACCGCGCGCCGAACGCGACGCGATCATCCAATCTTATACGGAAAAATACAAGGTCGAATTTTTCATTTTCGATGACAATGCAGTTCAGCTCGGCGGACGCGAAATCGCTTTGCCCGAAGAAGTTTTGAAACGCATCAAAAATTCGCCGCCGAACCAGCCGATGCGACCACCGAACGGAATGCCGCCAAATCCGATGCCGCCGCCGGCGATGGGTTCGGCAATGTTTTTCGTCAAATCGCAAAATCCGCCGCTTTATTGGTCGTCTGCG
The DNA here is from genome assembly GCA_036833775.1 of Pyrinomonadaceae bacterium. GTDB lineage: Bacteria > Acidobacteriota > Blastocatellia > Pyrinomonadales > Pyrinomonadaceae > JAJQRF01. Next base: position 8,560 of record DAITPE010000056.1, read on the forward strand.
CCGATCTTCGTTTTTGAAAAGGAAGGTGAACCGCCGATTCGCGGACGTTTTATCGGCGTTTCTTCTTCTATCTTCGGTAATGGACTTTTCTTTAATCCGATTCCGTGGATCATCATTATCGGCACGGTTTTGCTGATCTCGGCGATCGTCTGGTTTCCTTTTGTGCGCCGTTTGACGAAATCGCTTGCGCAAATGACAAATGCCGCCGCGCATATCGCCGATGAGAAATTCGACGTGCGCGTTGACGAAAAAAATTCCGACGAACTTGGAAGTTTGGGAAAATCGATCAATCATTTAGCGACGCGTCTTGAAGGTTTTGTCGGCGGACAGAAAAGATTTTTAGGCGACATTTCGCACGAACTCAATTCGCCGCTCGCGCGAATGCAGTTTGCACTGAGCATTTTAGAAGACCGCGTTGATGACAAAAATCGGCTTTATGTGGAAGATGTGAAAGAAGAAGTCGAATTGATGACCAAGCTCGTCGGAGAACTTCTTGAATATTCGCGCAACGGCATCAAGGCGGCGGAAGTCGAATTACAAGAAGTAGAAATCTTGCCGATCGCCGAATCGGTTGTGCGCCGCGTCAAACAAAATGCCGAAATAAACCTAGAAATCGACGAAAAATTAAACGCGACCGCGCATCCCGAAATGCTCACGCGCGCGATTTCAAACATCGTCCGCAACGCCGTCGCCTACGCCGGAAAAGCCGGAGAAATAAAGATTTCAGCCGAAAACGGCGGCGGCGAAGTGAAAATCACTGTCGCCGATCAAGGCGCAGGCGTTCCCGAAGATTCGCTTGAAAAACTTTTCGATCCTTTCTACCGCGTCGAAACGCACCGTGCACGTCAAACCGGCGGAACGGGTTTGGGTTTGGCGATCGTGAAAACCTGCATCGACGCTTGCCAAGGCAGAGTTTTCGCCGAAAATCTCACGCCGAAAGGTTTTGCCGTCACGATTTTGCTGAAAAAATAACAAAAAAATCTAAAAACTGTTCAAAATCAAAGCCTTTTCGCCGAATCAATTTGAATCTTTCATTTAAAACGGCAATAATTACCCTTTTGCTTTAGAAAGGTTAATTTACGTTAGCCGCAATTTAGAGCTTCATAAATTTTAAAACTTAAAATTAACAGATAGAAATATCAAAATTAGGTGATTTTTTAATGGAATCTACAATTCTTTATTTGATCCCGGCATTAGGGATTTTGGGATTAGTTGTGATGTTCGTCAAATCCGCGTGGGTGAGCAAACAGCCTGCCGGCGAAGCGAATATGGTCGAATTGGCAAGTTATATTGCCGAAGGCGCGATGGCGTTTTTGAAAGCCGAATGGAAGATTTTGGCGGTTTTCGCGGTCTTTGCGGCGATTCTTCTCGGTTGGTCGGGAACATTGGTCGAAACTTCTTCGCCGGTGATCGCGATTTCGTTCATCATCGGCGCGGTTTTCAGCGCGACTGCCGGATATTTCGGGATGAACATTGCGACCAAAGCAAACGTGAGAACGACGCAAGCCGCCCGAACCGATCTTAAATCGGCTTTGAAAGTCGCATTTACGGGCGGAACCGTGATGGGATTAGGCGTTGCCGGACTCGCGGTTTTAGGCTTGGGTTCGCTTTTCATACTTTTCTACAATCTCTACGTTGTCGGCGTTGCGGGCGCAACCGTCAACGGTCCCGCGATGGAAAAAGCCATCGAAGTTCTTGCCGGATTTTCTCTCGGCGCAGAATCGATCGCGCTTTTCGCACGCGTCGGCGGCGGAATTTACACGAAAGCGGCTGACGTCGGCGCGGATTTGGTCGGAAAGGTCGAAGCCGGAATTCCCGAAGACGACGCGCGAAATCCTGCGACGATCGCGGATAACGTCGGCGATAACGTCGGCGACGTTGCCGGAATGGGCGCAGACCTTTTCGGTTCTTATGTGGCAACGATTCTCGCCACGATGGTTTTGGGACGCGAAGTTATATTCAGCCAAGACAAATTCGGCGGACTTTCGACGATTCTACTTCCGATGCTGATCGCCGGACTCGGAATTATCTTTTCGATCATCGGCTGTTCGCTCGTCAGAATTTCCGACGATAAAGGCAACGTCCAAAGAGCTTTGAATATCGGCAACTGGACTTCGGTCATCATCACGACGGTCGCTTGTTATTTCATCGTGATGTGGATGCTGCCCGCAAATATGGAAATTCGCGGTTTCAAATTCACGAACAACGGCGTATTTTTGGCGATCTTGGTCGGCTCGATCGTCGGCGCATTGATGAGCATCGTCACCGAATTTTACACCGCGATGGGCAAACGTCCGGTTAATTCGATCGTTCGTCAATCGGACACGGGCGCAGCGACAAACATCATCGGCGGTCTTTCGGTCGGAATGGAATCGACATTGATTCCGACAATCATTCTCGCGGCGGGAATTTATCTTTCCTATGAATTTGCAGGTCTTTACGGCGTGGCGATCGCTGCCGCCGGAATGATGGCGACGACGGCGATGCAATTGGCAATCGATGCTTTCGGACCGATCGCGGACAACGCGGGCGGAATCGCCGAAATGAGCGAATTGCCGAAAGAAGTTCGCGGCAGAACCGATATTCTCGACGCGGTCGGCAACACGACGGCGGCGACCGGAAAAGGTTTTGCAATCGCTTCAGCGGCTTTGACGGCTTTGGCGTTGTTTGCCGCATTCGTCGGACTCGCGGGAATTTCTTCGATCGATATTTACAAAGCAAACGTGCTCGCAGGTCTTTTCGTCGGCGGAATGATTCCGTTCATCTTTTCATCGCTTGCAATCGCGGCAGTCGGTCGCGCGGCAATGGCGATGGTCACGGAAGTTCGCCGTCAGTTCCGCGAAATTCCGGGCATTATGGAACGCAAAGCGAAACCCGAATACGACAAATGCGTGGCGATTTCGACGCAGGCTTCGCTCAAAGAAATGATGCTTCCGGGCGCGATCGCTTTGACCACGCCGCTGATCGTCGGATTCGCTTTCGGACCCGAAGTTCTCGGCGGTTTGCTCGCAGGCGTGACCGTTTCGGGCGTTCTGCTCGGAATGTTCCAAAACAACGCGGGCGGCGCGTGGGACAATGCGAAAAAATCGTTTGAAGCAGGTGTCGAGATCAACGGCAAGATGGAATACAAAGGCTCTGACGCGCACAAAGCTTCGGTCACGGGCGACACGGTCGGCGATCCGTTCAAAGACACTTCGGGACCTTCGATGAACATTCTCATCAAATTGATGAGCATCGTCGCGCTGATCATCGCACCGCATATTTCGGTTCACAAAGGCGCACACAAAGCCGAGCTGACACCGAAAACGACGGTCGAACAAAAGATTGACGCGCACAGCAAAATGTAATTTGGAGTAACGGATAAGTGAGAACGGATAGTGAATAACGGAAAGCTATTCACTATCCGTTTTCTGTTATTCGTTTTCACTTATCAGTTCTCACCTAACCTTTGTATGAAGTATTTTTTAATCATTTCCGCACTCATTTTGGCGGCAATTTCGCTCGGCATTATCGTTTTATTTATCCTGCTTTACTCGGCGTGGATCAACGGCGGAATGGATAATATCCTCTTTCCGGGTTTGGGAATGGTCGTTTCCGTTCCTTTTATTTTAGTCGTGATGGCGGTCGTCGAATTTGTCATCAGCTTGATCTTGTTTGCGATTATACGCCGATTTCGCAGTTAAAACGGCTCCGTTTTTTTGAATCTTTACACGCTTTTTTGCAGACGAGTTTCCGCGTGTCCCACTTTTCCGATAAAAATCGTTGATTAATCGCCGTTCCTCAACGATTTCGCGTTCCGAATCGGGAAAACTGTCTTCCGCTTTTGAAAAACGGGGACAGTTTTCTGAAAATTGTCTTCCCGTTTTTCAATCCTGTTGTCCGTTTTCTGAAAATTGTCCCCGTTTTTCAAATCCTGTCCTCCGTCTTCAGGAAATTGTCCTCCCGATTTCAAATCCTGTCTTCCGTTTTTCAAATCTTGTCCTCCGTTTTTGCGATTCGGTCATCCGAATTTGAAATTTCGGCGCAGATTTATCAATATCGGAAGCTATAATTGCTACTAAATTTAATCGGTTTTTATTTGCTTAATCGTTTGATAAGGCAATAACTTATTGCGTAAACGGACTAAATTCAAAGCCGTAAACGGTTCACCTTCAAAGATAATTTGTTTGGTTTCTTTGCCGTGCTTTTTCAGATATTCGGTTGCGTTCATCCAACGGATTTCATCATCGGATGTGCGAATGACAAGCATCACATCGTAATTATGTGCCTGCCAATATTCGGCGTGCCGTTCTTTAACGTCGAATACTTCCTTATCGTCGCGCTTGCGTCTGCGCAAATACGAATCGCCAGATTTCAGTTGAAGATAAACGCGTTTTCCGCTTGCTTTGCCTTCATAATCTTTGAATTCGATCTCACCGTCAATTCCCCAATCCGAATTTGAAGTCTGCCGAAAAATTTGTCCGGCTTGTCCTGTAATCGCGTAAGCGTGTCCGACGAGAATAAGCTCGCGGCTTTCGTTGTCAATCGCGATTTTCGATTCTTCTTCCATTTGCCGAACGCGTTGTTGAAATTCATCCGACGCAAATTTTTCCTCGATCAAATCCCAAAGGTCGAATTTTTCTTCGCATATTGGACAAACGATGTGTTTCAAGCCTTTTTTTAATCTGACTTCAATCGCTCTTTCATTCTCGAACGGTTCGCTGCAATGCGGACAGACATAATGACGAACGCGCACAACATTTTCATCTTTGGCTCTGAGATGATCGTGAACGTATCTTATAAAAATCGCTTTTGTATCGTCGGGAATACCTTTTTCAAAATAAATAGTAATTTCCGCTACTCCTTCGGGTTTTCTCGTCATTTTCAAACCGACGCGCTTCTTACCCTGCGTTTTGAAATCGGCGGCGTAACGCCATAATTGGTCTTTATCAAATGCTGATGTATTATGAAGTTTCACGACTAATGTCGCATAAATTTCGTCTAGCATTCCGCTGAATTGATAAGTTACGAGTGCCGATGGGTGTTTTTTGAGTAATGGGCGTTCGCGTCTGAAATATGAGGGGAAAACGAGCAAAACGCCTGCTTCAGTATTTTCGCGCAGACACAAACCGCGTTCGACAAATGTCTGATGCATCGCCCGCAAAACAATTTCTTCCTCTTTCAAAGGTAAACGCTTCATATCCTGATAATCGAGCTCGCCGTTTAAGACCTTTTCTTCGGCGATACAGCCAATCTCATCAATGTGTTTGCGAACCGAACGAACAACTGCCGCCGCGTAAGAATTGATTCTTTCGGGCTGAAGCAAAACAAAATTGCCGAACTCCAACTGCCAGACAACGCCCGAACCTGCTAGCAGACCGACGACTGTTTTGAATTCTTTAAAAGTGAATTTTTCCTCTGCAAGACGCAATTCAAGATTTTGTTTGAGTTCGGAAAGCGTCAGCAAAACTCTGCCTTCGTCCTTGAGCTTGATAATTTCTTCCTTGAGTAGTTTGAAGATGCGCGGCGAGGACCTATAAGGAATCTCGTCCCAATTTATATTTTTGATTATTTCTTCGCGCAAATTGTCGCATCCATCACCCGTCAACGCACTCGTTTCGACATATTTCGCAAACTCTCTTTCGTCCTTAAAATCATTGAGACTTTTTCGGCTGACGGTCAGGCTTCCGCGATCACATCGCCCTGCAACAAGCAGCTTCTTAAACGGACGGCGCGCCGCTTTCTGCAAATCTCTGTCCCATTGTCCGAGACCTTCAAACGGATTATCGGCTTGCGGATTAAAAACTAAAACGGCAAGCGAAGTTTCGTCCATAAAAAGCTGATGAATCAGGCGGTAATCCGACTGTCCGGCAAAATCCCAAAGCCAAATCTCTCGCTCGGTATCATCGGTATTTGTATCGTGCGGCAAACTCATCTGCGTTGCCCAAACACCATCCGTCGAAATCGTCTCAACAAATTCATTTTGCGTTAGCCGGTAAGCCAACCCAGATTTCCCGACTCCGCTATCGCCTACCAATAAGACTTTTGCATTTGTATAGAATTTGTATGATTCATCTTTTTTAGGAATTTGATTTAATGATTGCCCTACGGTATTAACTAGAGAAGATATATCCCAAACCCGCGCGGTGTTGTGATGAGAGCCTGAAACAATTATTTTACCATCTAATGACACGCCAACTTTACTGACTCTATTTGACTTACTTCCAAATATCTTGAGGCAATCTCCTGTATCAGTTCGCCATACTCGCAATGTATTATCCCTAGAACCTGAAACAATTACTCTACCGTCAGCAGAGATGGCAACACTTGTAACTGATTCAGAATGTCCCTCAAGAATTTTGAGACAATTTCCACTCTCGGTATCCCAAATCCGTACAGTATTGTCAGTTGCACCTGAAACAATCAATTTACC
>DAITPE010000057.1:0-14897 GCA_036833775.1 Pyrinomonadaceae bacterium
TCATTCTTTTTGAAGCCGGAAACAAAATCGCCGGACTCGCGCAGAGTTTTCACGACGAAGACGGTTTCACCTACGATTTCGGAGCGCATTTTATCACCAATCGCTTGGCAAAAGCAGTCGGCATCGAAAACCAATGCCGAACTGTCAAACATTATGCCGAAACAGTCTGGCTCGGCGGTAAAAGCTATTCTCATCCGTTCGGGTTAATGCGAGTTCCGCGAATGACTTTGAGCGGTATCAGCGCGAAAATCAAATCTTTAACAAGCAACAACAAAACGGAAACGGCGGCGGATTGGTTTCGAGCGGCTTACGGTGCGGCTCTGGCTGATGAAGTGGCGATTCCGCTGACTGAAGCGTGGTCGGGAGCAAAAGCAGATGATTTATCTCCGGCAGTCGGCGATGGAATTTCAAGCGGCATCGGGCGCACACTTCTACTGAAAATCGCTTCGCGTCTGACGCGCCGCGCCGTTTCGTGCGGATACAGCCGCGAATTACCCGAAAAACCGAGCGTCTATCACGTTTATCCGATGGGCGGGATCGGAACTTTGTGTCAGAAATTGGCGGAAAACTTGGATGGCGTAATTAAACTTGAATCACCCGTCGAAAAAATTCTGGTTGAAAACAGCAAAGCCATCGGCGTGCGTGTGAACGGAAAAATTCAAGAAGCGTCAGCCGTAATTAGCACCGCGCCCGTTAATGTTTTAGGAAAAATCGTTGAAGGAACAGACAAACTCGAACATCTGACGCGCTTTCGTTATCGCCCGATGATTTTCGTCAATCTGAGGCTTGAAGGACGCGGACTTCTTCCCGATGTCGTCACTTGGACACCCGAAAGCAGATTTCCTTTCTTCCGTCTGACCGAAACCACCCTTTCGATGCCGTGGCTCGCGCCCGAAGAAAAAACGGTCATCACGGTTGATATCGGCTGCGAAAAAGATGACGAATACTGGCAAATGGACGATGAACAATTAGGCGAGCTTTGCATCGAAAATTTAAAACCGATTATTCCCGATGTCCGCTCGCGTTATCTCGGCTGTAAAGTTATGAAAACACCGATTGCCTATCCGGTTTTCCTGCGCGAATACGAAGAAGAACGCCGTGCATTTATAGACGGCACAGGCATCGAAAATCTTTACAGCATCGGGCGCAACGGCGAATTTTCACATATTTTTATGGAAGACGTTCATTACCGCGCCGAGCAGAAAATGAAAAGTTTGCTAAATCATTCGGGCGAAAAAGACAAAGTTTTAACCCTTCCAACGGATTTATCCAAAGAGCAATTGGTTGTCGGGCTTTTTGATAACGACACGACAAACGGGCGAAAAGATAAACTTGCCTCTGCTGAAGTCGAATAATTTTGAGGCTAATAAATTATGAAAGAAAGTAAAGAAATAACTATGTGGACACAAGGCTATTCGGTTTGGCTCGTTAAAGTCCTTCTGATTTTTTTGGCGTGGCTCATCTGCTCGTTTTTAATTTATTCCGGCTTGCAATATTTCAAGATAGTTTCATCAGATTACAGCCTGGTTATTGGAGCGATGTTGTCAGCCGTTGCAGTCGGACTGGTGGGACATCGCTTTTTCTACAAAAATTGAATTGACTTCTCCTTATCGAATTTACACTTATACTTTTCTAAATTTGAGAGCCTTTTTTAATTGCTTGAATCTATCGGTCAAAATAGTATTATCCGTCGGCAAATCGAGAAAAGCTACCGCATCCGCCAACTTATTAGCTTTAAAAGGATTATTGATGTGAAAACTCAAGACTCTTTGGACATATCTCTTGAGTTGATAAAGATATTTCTCAATCCGCTCACTTCCCTTACCGTCGTGAACGGATGAATTTCTATGAAGCCTTAAATGATTTAAGACACCTTTGGTCAATTCAACGTCGTCATAAAGAAAAGAAACTCTCTTGATAAGTTGGTCATAGTTAGCGTTGTTGGTCGCGGTTAATTTTTCCAAAACCTGCCATAGTTTTAAAAATGACACGTCTTTGTCCTTGTGATCCAAAGCCTGCGTCATCCGCCGGAGAGAATTCTCAATTTCTGTTTTGTAAGGATGTCTGGCAAAATGCCTTCGCGTTTTTCTTTCAAACAAATTCAGTTTTTCCCAATCTTTGCTTATATCCAAAGCCGATTCCTGAAAATCAGTTTCATACCAAAAATCCGCGAATAGTTTTCCGTCCGGTTTGAGAACGGTGTGAAACGGTCCGAGAGTTATTGAATTTAACGGTTTTCGGGACTGATCCGAATTAAAAAGATACTCTGTCGGCTTAAAATACCAATTCCAAATCGCCCGCAGCAAATCAATGCTGTCAACTCCTAAACGGTAGGCTTCATACGGATTTCTGGCTTTAACTGGAATCCGAAAAAATGTGTAGTTTTCAGGAATTTCGCTGATTCCAATATACTTGAACGGCTCTAAAATCGGTTTGAAATCGTATTTTTTTGGAATTTTTCCAGCGAATCTGATTGGAGGTTTCAGATTGCTTCTGCTCAGTCCCTTAAAGTGTTTGACCGAAAGACTGCTGACAAATTCATAATTTTCTTTCGGTTGGCTGAGATATTTGCTCTCTTCGTTTTTTACAAAATCAAGTAGATTTTTCGCGTCAAGTTTGCCTGCCTTCGCCGCCGCCCAAACTGCACTACTCAATAATTGGAATCTTTGAGAGATGGAAATTTCCGGGTGTAAATTTATGTAGGACTCGATTGCCGACAAAAATTCGTCATAAGCCCCAAAATTCATTCCGGCGACTCCGCCTTTACCGTCGGAAACAAATTGATTTTTAACCGGCTCTAACAGAGCTTGCACTAGATTCTCACTTTTTTGATTATTATCAGCCCAAAATGCACACATAGATTTTTATAGTAGCAAAGTCGCCTGAAAACCTGTGAATATAATAAAGTTATCACGACATTGCGGATTTTTTTAACAAATATTTGAAGAAAAACCCTAATAATAATCTTTCCCTAAATCATTAATTTCTTGACTCGAAACTTTAAAATTGCAATTTGATTACTTGACTCTTTACTCGACTACAGAGTTTATTATTTTCTTATAGTTGAAAGTTAGCTATAATAATGATTTGAACAGATTGTTTTAGAAAAATATGAAAACGGCGAGAAGACAGATTGATTTTAGTGATTCGGCTTCGGTGCGGACTTCAATGAAAATCGGCGAAGTTTCTCAAGCGTCGGGCATCGGTATCGAGGCTCTCAGGTTTTACGAGCGGAGCGGACTGTTGGGCAAACCGATGCGCTCAAACAGCGGTTATCGAATGTATGATGAAGGCATTTTGGAACGTCTGGCATTTATTAAAAAAGCGCAAACGCTTGGATTTTCGCTCGAAGAAATCAAGAAAATCATCCACGACGCTCAGAGCGGCGCGAGTCCGTGTGATGACGTGCGCGAAATTGTCCGGCGGCGGCTTAAAGAAGTAGAAGAACGAATCAAAGAAATGCAGCGTTACCGCAAGGAATTGGCAACGACGCTTGAAGAATGGGATAAGGTTGGACGCGCTCCCGGTCATATTTGCGGTTTGATCGAGGGAACGGAAATGGAAAATTCCCCGGCTAATTCTTCCAAAATTCCACCTAAAAACAAACTAAAAATCAGCTCTTGAATTTTTTTGTGATTTTTGAAAAATATCGCTTGACTCTACACTCGACTACAGGGTTTATACTTTAAAATATGATTCGATGAACGGATTTTTGAGAAAGAAATTATGTCTATGAACCAAGTAAGATACCCTACACGGGAAGGGTTAAAAATTTTATCAACAAGCATCGAAAGCGCGAATTCTGGTAATTCGTGCGGATGCTGCGGCACGAGACAAACGATAAAGATAACAAGGAGTAAAAGGAAAATGAACGAAGCAACAAATAATCAAAAAACGACGACGGTAACAGCCCTGGAAATTGTCTGCGGCGGGTGTGCAAGCTCGATTAAGAAAGCGTTCGGGAGCGTCGAAGGCGTGTCAAATGTCGAAGTGGACGTGCCAACTAAAAAAGTAACAGTTAATCACAACACAGATGTATCGCGCGAAAAAATCGTGGATGTGCTTGACCGAGCAGGTTATTCTGCCGAGTGAAGAAATAACGACGGATGCAACTAAGTTCGTTTCCGCTGAAGAAAATTCGGCGAAAACTGAAAGTCAAGACAAGGGGTAAAGTTATGATACAGACGAAAACGATTGATCCGGTCTGCGGCATGGAAATTAATCCGGCAAACGCCGCCGGTCAGAGCGAATTTAAGGGTGAAACATTTTATTTCTGTTCGCCGTCCTGCAAGGAAAAATTCGATGCTGCCCCGCAGGAATTTATCAAGCCGGAAGGTAAGACAGAATATAAAATGAACGGCACTAACAACGGCTTGACGACCAAACAGGCGACGGATGGTTCGCATAATAACCATTCATTGCCGAACGGGACGGGCGAGCGGGTTGATTTGCCGATTACGGGAATGACTTGCGCGGCGTGTGCCAACCGCATCGAAAAGCAGTTAAAACGGCAGACGGGCGTTGATGCCTGCTCGGTTAATTTTGCGACTGCTCGCGCAACTGTCAATTACAATCCCGAAAAAACGAACGTCGCCGCGCTCGTTCAAACCGTCAAAGATACGGGTTACGACACGGCGGGAACGGCAACAGCCGAGTTTGTAGTTGACGATTCGGCTCGTCCTTCGGGTTCAGGAACTCAGCTTGAAAAGCATCTCTCGAAACAGCGCGGCGTAACCAAAGCGAATTTTAATCTGGCGACGATGAAAGTTTCGGTTGAATATTTGCCGAATAACGCCGACTTAAAACACATTCGCGCCGCGATTGAAGATTTCGGTTACAAAGTGCGCGAAGTTTCAGGCAATACCGATTCAGCCGAAGATTCGCTCGAACATGCCCACGCCGAAGAATACGCGGAACTGAAACGCAAGTTTTGGATTGCCGCCGTTTTATCACTTCCGATTCTGGTAATCGTAATGTCGCACGGAAGGATTGAGTTATTTAATTTTCCGGGCGTGAATTGGTTGCAGTTTGTGCTTGCCACGCCGGTTGTGTTTTATTCCGGCTGGCAGTTTTATCGCGGCGCGTGGGCGGCATTTCGGCATCGGGCGGCGGATATGAACACGCTGATTGCCGTTGGCACGGGAACGGCATACATTTATTCGGTGCTGGCAACTATTTTTCCGTCTTTTTTCGTCAGCAGCATCGGGCAAACAATGAATATGCCGGGAATGGAAACAACACCGAGCGTTCCGGTTTATTTTGAGGCGGCAAGCGTCATTATTGCCTTGATTGTTTTAGGACGACTGCTTGAAGCACGGGCAAAAGGTCAGACCGGGGCAGCAATTAAAAAACTTATCGGTTTGCAGGCGAAAACTGCTCGTGTTATCCGCGACGGCAAAGAAATTGAAATTGAAACCGAAGCGGTCGTGCCGGATGATATTGTTTTGGTGCGTCCGGGTGAGAAGATTCCGGTTGACGGCATTTTGGTTGAAGGTTCGTCTGCCGTGGATGAATCAATGCTAACGGGCGAAAGTCTGCCGGTTGAAAAGAAAATCGGTGACGACATTTTCGGCGCAACGATTAACAAAACCGGAGCATTTTCTTTCAAAGCAACAAAAGTCGGCAAAGATACGGCTTTGCAGCAAATCGTAAAATTGGTTCAAGACGCGCAAGGCTCAAAGCCGCCGATTGCCAAACTTGCCGATACCATCAGCGGGATTTTTACCCCGATTGTGATCTGTATTGCGATTGCAACTTTCGTGGTTTGGTTTGTCGCCGCATCGCCCGAAGTCCGCTTTACAATGGCACTCGTCAACTTCGTGTCAGTGCTGATTATTGCCTGTCCGTGTGCTTTGGGACTTGCCACCCCGACAGCAATTATGGTTGGAACAGGCAAAGGAGCGGAAAACGGTATTTTAATTAAAGGCGGCGATTCTCTGGAAACAGCGCATAAACTCAACACGATTGTTCTCGATAAAACCGGAACGATAACCCGTGGTGAACCGAGTTTGACCGATGTGGTGGCGGCTGACGGCTTTAATGAAAATGAATTTTTGCAAATTGTCGCTTCCGCCGAAAAACAGAGCGAACATCCGCTGGCGGCGGCAATCGTGCGCGGTGCGGAAAGCAGAAATCTGGAATTTGAAAAACCGGAAAACTTCAAAGCACTCGAAGGGCGCGGCATCGAAGCACGGGTTTCGGGCAAAAATTTACTGCTCGGAAATTTGCGGCTAATGAATGAGCGAAAAATTGAATTGAACGGTGCGGAAAGCAAGGTTGAAAAATTAGCAGGCGAAGGCAAAACGCCGATGTTCGCGGCGATTGACGGAAAATTTGCGGGAATTGTCGCGGTTGCCGATACCATCAAACCGGAATCGAAGGAAGCTATTAAAACTTTGCAAAATCTGGGGCTGGAAGTCGTGATGATGACCGGCGACAACAAACGCACCGCTGAAGCAGTTGCCGCACAGGTTGGAATTAAAAGAGTTTTGGCGGAAGTTCTGCCCGAAGGAAAATCCTCGGAAATCAAAAAACTGCAAGCTGAAAAGAAACTTGTCGGTATGGTCGGTGACGGAATTAATGATGCACCCGCATTGGCGCAAGCTGATGTCGGAATTGCCATCGGAACAGGCACAGATGTAGCCATTGAAGCGAGCGACATTACGCTTATCAAAGGCGATCTGCGCGGTGTGGCAACGGCGATTGCTTTATCAAAAGCAACGATCCGCTCAGTCAAACAAAATCTGTTCTGGGCGTTTATTTACAATGTTTTGGGAATTCCGATTGCCGCCGGATTGCTTTATCCCTTCACGGGTTGGCTGCTCTCCCCGATTATTGCTTCGGCGGCGATGAGCCTTTCGTCGGTTTCGGTCGTGGCGAATAGTTTGCGACTGCGCTCATTCAGTGCGCCAAAGGTAAATTAACAAGGAGGTTTTGAAGTTATGGACACCATGGAAATTATTGTCGTTATCGGCGGCGTTGGACTGATTGCTTTAACGCTCTGGTATTTTTTCGGCGAGCGCGAAAAAGTTTCCGCCGAAACTACTGAGTCGGGCGTGCAGGAAATAAAAGTTACGGTCAAAGGCGGCTATTCGCCCGATGTGATTGTCGTCAAAAAAGATATTCCTGTCCGCTTGAATTTTTACCGCGATGAAACTTCGTCGTGCAGTGAACAGGTCGTTTTTGGAGATTTCGGAATTGCGCGGGATTTGCCCGCCTTCAAAACCACACCGATTGAATTTACGCCGGAAAAGAGCGGAGAATTTACGTTTGCATGCGGAATGAATATGCTTCGCGGAAAATTGATTGTCGAAGCCTGAGATTAAATTAAAAGAATGAAAATTGAAAAATACATACCGGCTTTGGGCTTTGACGCGCTGACACCGCTTTACGATTGGGTCGTGCGGCTGACCGTGCGCGAGAAAAAATTCAAAAAGGCTCTCATTGAGCAAGCGAATTTTGCGGACGGTCAGCGTGTTTTAGATTTGGCGTGCGGCACGGGAACACTAGCAGTTTTAATCAAAGAAAACTATCCGAGAGTTGAAATTACCGGCATTGACGGCGATGAGAAGGTTCTGGCGATTGCCGAAAACAAAGCCACTAAAAAAAGTGTCAACATTCAATTCGATAAAGGTTTGTCGTTTGAGTTGCCTTACGCGGATGAATCTTTTGAGCGAGTCGTTTCGAGTTTGTTTTTTCATCATCTGACGCGGAACGATAAATTAAAAACTTTGCGTGAAATTCTGCGTGTTTTGAAGCCGAATGGTGAACTTCATATTGCGGATTGGGGCTTGCCGTCAAATTTTATGATGAAACTTGCTTCACGCGGAATCGAACTGCTCGACGGCATAGAAACCACACAAGATAATTTCAAAGGTCTTTTGTCTTCTTTGGTTAATGAAGCGGGTTTTCGTAAAACGGAAGAAGCACAGTTTTTTAATAGTCTGTTCGGCACAATCAGATTATTAAAAGCTAAAAAATAGCTCCTGCTCTTACAACTGACAATAACAAAAAATCCCACACCGCGACTAAATATCTCTAAATCTTAGCCGGAGACAAAGTTTGCTCACTTTTAGTTTTGGCTGATAACAAACATTCATTGTCTAATATCAGACAGTATTCATCCTTTTTCCTTACTTTAACTTTCCTCTAAACTCTTTGTTTATAATTAAATATCCGTATTTTAGGCTGGCAAAATATGAGGAATGATTCTTGCACTTAATTACTACTGAAAATCAAGTAACAGCTATTTGAGAAGATACATTCTTTCAAACATTAGGAAGTTACTTTGTGAAAGTTTTATCAAACCCGTGTTGACTTGTTACTTGCTCATAAGTTTTACAATGAAATTTTTCAAAAGCGATTGAAAGGCAGATTACTGCATTTAGTCCCCTAAATTAAGAATGGCAAGAAACAAAGTTTTGGTAGTAGATGATGAACGGATGAACCGCTGGTCGCTGGTGCAAGCCTTGCGGGGCTGGGGTTATGAAGTTTCTGAAGCTGGAACCGTTGCCGAAGCTCTTTCCGTTTACGACAGCGAACAACCGGCGGCTGTTCTGCTCGACATCAATTTACCGGACGGATCCGGTCTTGACATTCTGACCGAAATTAAGCGAAGGACTCCGAATGCCGTGGTGATTATGGTGACAGGTCGCGTTTTGGCTGATGAGGCAATCACCGCTCTGCGTGGAGGAGCTTACGACTTTATCGGTAAGCCGGTTGATTTGGACGAGTTGGAAATAACGATTCGCAACGGTATCGAAACACAGCGTCTGCGTAAAGAAGTAACTCAGGTCCGAAGCGAAAAAGCACGGCGTTTTGGTTTTGAGCAAATTATCGGCGAATCGGCAGCCATTCGGGAAATTTTGCAACTCGCCCGCAAAGTAGCACAAAGAGAGTCTGTTTCCGTGATGCTGCAAGGTGAATCAGGAACGGGTAAAGATGTTGTGGCAAAAGCAATTCACTACGGTTCAAACCGCGCCGACCAGCCGTTTGTCGCAATTAATTGTGCCGCAATTCCCTCGCAATTGATTGAATCTGAACTATTCGGTTATGAAAAAGGCGCGTTCACCGATGCTAAACAAAGAAAAGAAGGGCTTTTTGAACAAGCGATGGGCGGCACACTCTTTTTAGATGAAATCGGTGAACTCGAACTCGGACTGCAAGCCAAACTATTGCGCGTTCTGGAAGAAGGCGTGTTCCGGCGCGTTGGCGGATTGAAAGACATTCCGCTTAATGCCAGAATCATCGCCGCCTCAAACCGCGATTTGCGGAGCGAAAGTGAAACCGGACAATTTCGCCTTGATTTGTATTACCGACTTTCGGTGATTCAGATCGAGCTTCCTCCGCTCAGGGAAAGGGGCGATGACGTTTTGCTCTTGGCGAATCATTTTGTCAAAGTCCTGAATGAGCGATTGCGTCGAAAAATTGAAGGTATTTCGCCTCAAGCAGTAGAAATTTTTCGCCATTACGAATGGCGCGGCAATGTTCGTGAACTCCGTAATGTCATTGAGCGGGCAATGATTCTGGAAGACGGCAACCTGATCACAATCGAATATCTACCGTCTAATTTAACCCGAAAGCGATTTGTGGAAAGCACACCAAATTCATCGGAGTTAAAAATTGAAGAAGGCATTCTTCATCTTCCGCTACAAAATCTTTCGCTCAAGAATTTGGAAAATTCGTTGCTACGATGGGCGTTAGGAGAAAGCGACGGCAATAAATCACAGGCGGCACGGCTATTGGGTATCACCCGCGACCAACTTATCTACCGTCTCAAAACGATGAACAATGATCAGGATGAAAATGAATAATGTTTCCGTCACGACTAAAACTATTGAGGAAAGGTTGCCTTGGGAAATTCAGCCGACTGATGAAAAACTGCGCCGATTGCTGAAAGAACTGGCTGATTTGAAATTCGCTTTGGATGAATCTGCGATTGTGGCGATTACCGACCAAACCGGCAAGATAACCTATGTCAACGACAAATTTTGCGAAATTTCAAAATACAGCCGCGAAGAACTTATAGGAGAGGATCACCGCATTATCAATTCCGGTTATCACCCGAAAGAATTTATCCGGCAATTGTGGACCAACATTGCCAACGGCAAGACTTGGCGCGGCGAACTTCGCAATCGGGCAAAAGACGGCTCGATTTATTGGGTTGACACGACGATTGTGCCTTTTCTTGATGAGTGCGGGAAGCCTTGTCAATATGTCGCCATTCGTTACGACATTACCGAGCGCAAACGCGGCGAAGAAAAAATCCGTGAGCAAGCCGCGCTTTTGGATGTGGCGCAAGACGCAATTATCGTGCGCGGAATATCGGGCGAGATTTTGTTCTGGAATAAAGCGGCGGAAAATCTTTACGGCTGGCAAGCTAATGAAGTTTTAAAGGAAGATTTTGAACAGGAATTGTTCGGCACGTCTTTGCCGCTACTTGAAGAAGCCAAGCAAATTACCGCCGCCGAAGGAAAGTGGAACGGCGAATTTCGCCAATTAACCAAATACGGCAAAACGGTGATTGTCGAAAGCCGATGGACGCTTGTGCGCGACGAGGGCGGAGAACCGCAATCATATCTGGTCGTCAATACCGATATTACTGAAAGAAAACAACTCGAAGCACAATTTCTGCGCTCGCAGCGAATGGAATCAATCGGAACTTTAGCGGGTGGCATCGCGCACGACCTCAATAATATTCTCTCGCCGATGTTGATGTCGGTGCAGATTCTTCAGCGCAAAACCACGGACGAGGAATGCCTGCAATGGCTCGCCGCATTGCGGGAAAACTCCGAACGCGGCGCGGATCTGATCAAGCAGCTACTTTCATTTGCCAGAGGCACGGACGGCGAAAAAATGCCTTTGCAGCCGCGTCATCTCGTCAAAGAAATTATTAAGATTTTGCGCGACACGCTGCCGAAATCCATCGCCGTTAAATTTTTTGTGCCGGACAATCTTTGGACTGTTTCTGCCGACCCGACACAACTTCACCAGGTTTTAATGAATTTGTCCGTCAACGCCCGTGACGCAATGCCAATCAGCGGAACGCTCACCCTGAAAGCCGAAAATGTTTCGATTGACACTAATTACGCGCAAATGCACCCTGACTCACGCCCCGGAAAATTTGTTTTAATCTCCGTCGGCGACACCGGATGCGGAATCGCTCCTAAGAATACGGACAGAATTTTCGAGCCGTTTTTTACTACCAAAGAATTAGAAAAAGGAACGGGTCTCGGACTTTCAACTGTTTTGGGAATCATTAAGAATCATCAGGGATTTATCAATTTTTATAGCGAATTAGGGAGAGGAACACGATTTGATGTTTATCTTCCGGCAGTAGAAACCATCGAGCAAAAAATCACATCGGATAAGCGCGAGGCTGAACTGCCACACGGCAGCGGCGAATTAGTCTTAATCGTGGACGACGAAGAAGCTATTCGCAAAATCACACGCTGGACGCTTGAAAAACACGGTTATCGGGTTTTGACCGCCGCTAACGGTGAGGAAGCATTAAATTTGTATGCGGAAAACAACGGTGAAATTGCAGTAGTTCTAACGGATATGATGATGCCCGTCATGGATGGCGGCTCGACCGTTCGCGCTCTGCTTGAAATAAACCCGCAGCAAAAAATTATCGCCGCCAGCGGTCTGCTCGAAATACACGGCACGCAAACCGACAAACTTGAGGGCGTGAGTTTATATTTGTCCAAGCCTTTCACCGCCGAAAAACTTCTGCAAGCCTTAGCTTGCCTGTTGAAATAAGGATGAAAAGCATAAAAAGAATTGCTTTACGAAATACAAGACTTTTAAGGAAAGATGTTCAGATAAAATTTACAAAGTAGAGGTATAAAGAGAATGAAATTTTACAATTACAGATTAGCAATTATTATTTCGCTCGGCTTTTTTTTGGTTGGCTGCACCAACGTATCGGAAAAATCTTCGTCGAGTCCGACTAAACAGGAAATTCAATCAAAAGACAGTTCAAAATCAGGAGAAATCAACCAAAATAAGATTGGCGATGTTAAGAGTAAAGAGATTACGGTTTATAAATCCCCGACCTGCGGTTGCTGTTCCAAGTGGGAAGAGCATCTGACGAAAGCGGGTTTTCAGGTAACTTCAAAGCCGACTGAAAATATGGTGGAAATCAGAAGGCAGTATAATGTGCCTGATAAAATGCAGTCGTGCCATACGGCGATCATTGACGGCTATGTAATCGAAGGTCACGTTCCTGCTGACGATGTAAAAAAACTTCTTGAAACGCGCCCCGAAGGGATCGCTGGACTCGCCGCGCCTGGAATGCCGCAAAATTCACTGGGAATGCAGCCGGAAGGCGAAAAACCGTCGGGTTACGACGTGCTAAGTTTCGACCGTCAAGGCAATGCGAAAGTATTTACCTCTTATAAAAACCCATAAACCCATCCTTTTACAATTAAACGGGCGGAATAACGATGATTACACAACTATAGTTGATTCTTAATCATTATGTTTCTCTCTTTGAGAAATCCGTTTTTCAGCAGAAAAAGAAAATTCCGCCCTTATCAACCTAATTATTCAAGATCATTTCCGGCTCGCTCAAGCTAAGAAAAAGAACTTTTGGACGAGGCTTTGCCGAAATTTTTAATTTTGTCTCTCTTTATAACGAGTTAATTCACCTTTCCGATTGTGTTAATTCCCTGCCTTTTTTCAGCCATTTCACACAGAATTTAGGCTCATTTTCCTAAAAAGCCACTCTTTTCGGCGCGGCACGCGCTTTGCACTTTCCAATAATGTGATGCGATGAAAAACGGAAAAAAAAATTTAATTTCGGGAAACGCGATGACCGCGCAGACACTCGCCGATCTCGGCGGAGTATCGGCTGAGAATGTCAGGTATTACACCCGGCGCGGACTGCTTAAGCCGGTTCGTAATCCGCGTAATCGTTACCGTTTATATCGAGAATCGGATGTTGCCCGACTGCGCTTTATCCGTCAAGCCAAAAATTTGGGTTATACGCTTGGTGAAATTGCAAAAATCTTCGCGGAAAGTAATCGCGGCGAATCAGCGTGTCCTTTAGCCCGCGAAATTATCGCCAATCGTATTGCGGATAACCGAAAAAGATTGAATGAAATGCTCGAACTGCAAACCAGAATGGAAGCAGCCTTAAATCAATGGGAAAAGCTGCCTGATAGATCACCGGACGGGCATACGGTTTGTTATTTGATTGAATCAACTTCGGCTGACTGAAATTTCTGCTTGACTTGTGTTCAGGTCATAAGTTTTACAGTTGTTTTTGAAGATAGTGCGAGTGGCATCAGGAGATCAAACAATGCAAGTGGCAGTTCAGGAGTTGAGGCGAGAAGTTTCGATTAAACGGGAAATCATCGTCGAACCAATTGATGAAATAAGTTGTTTTCAAATCAGAGAGAAACTTGATTCGCTCTTTGACGGCAATTCACGGTTGGAAGAAACAAACGAGATTATTAAACGGGTTTTGTTCCGGCATCTTGAAACTTGTCAAAACTGCTGTCGCTCGTTTGATGTGCGCGTCCGGTTTCGTTCGGGCGGAGAAAGAAGGATTTTTTAGTAGTCGTAATTAAACAACTTTAGACAGGCGAATGACTATTAGCCGCTATTGGAAAAATGTTAATAAGCAAAATAAATTATCTGCCAAATAAAAAAATCTCACGCCGCACTTTTCTGCTTGGCTCAGGTTTTTTGGGCAGCGTGGCGTTGCTTTCCGGCTGCCGTAATATCAGTGATTCAGCCAATCTTACTGTTAACGGCAGTAATAACCAAACAATTCAGCCGACTAAAGATTTCTTACGCGAACTGACGCTGGAAGCTCGTCCGGCAGAAATCGAAATCGCATCGGGCAGACGCATCAATGTTTGGACGTATGACGGAAAATTTCCCGGCACGGAAATTAGGGCGAAGGAGGGCGAGCGTTTGCGGATACGGCTGAAAAACAATCTACCCGAAGAAACCTCAATTCACTGGCACGGAATTCATCAAAAAGGCACAAGCAATATGGACGGAGTTCCCGGCTTGACACAGCCGCCGATTCCGGTCGGGGCGGCGTTTATCTACGATTTTGTGGCAAACAAACCCGGCACTTATTTTTATCATCCGCATTCCGGTTTGCAAATCGAGCGCGGACTAGCGGCGGCACTGATTATCGAACCCAAAAAGGAATCTCTTGTTTTTGACCGCGAATATACGCTCGTTCTGGACGATTGGCTGGATGGTTCACCTGATTTGGCATTCCGGCAACTACAACAAGGAATTTCGCCTGCCGATGGCTTGCCGAAAGGTTATTCTCAATCATCGTCGGACGACGACGAAGGAATGATGGAAATGGAACACGGCGGAATGTCTGAGAGCGAAGGCGGATGCTGCGCCAATACGGATGTCGCTTATTCAACTTATTTGATTAACGGACGCGCACCGGAAGCCGCACCGGAATTTGAGGTCAAACGCGGTGAGCGTGTTCGCTTTCGTGTCGTCAACGCAGGTGGCGCAACCGTTTTTCGCGTTGCCGTGCAGGGGCATAAATTGATGCTGACGCACTCGGACGGCTTTCCTCTACAACAGATGGAAGTTGATGCTTTCGAGATTTCGCCGGGTGAGCGTTACGACTTTCTGATAACGGCAAACAATCCGGGGGCGTGGGCGATTGCCGCTGTTTCTTCAAATGAATTCCAGCGCGGTGCGCGAGCCGTTCTGCGCTATCGGGAAGCGCAAGGCACATCCAATCCACCGCTTGAATTCGTGCCGGACGAGTTGAACGGCAACCTGCCAGATTTGAGCGATTTATTGTCGTCTGAAGATTTGGATTTTCCGCAAATCTCGAATGAGTTTGACCGCGAAATAGACCTTGTTCTCAGCGGAAGCCGACGCTCTTACGAGTGGCTGATTAACGG
>DAITPE010000058.1:0-14864 GCA_036833775.1 Pyrinomonadaceae bacterium
TGAAATCTAACGCGCAATCAATTTGAAAAACGTATCAAAAAATTAGAGCAGTTTTGAAGAAATAATAAAAACTGTTTACTTGAATTTTTCTTCGTATTTGCTGTCGGCTAAAAATTTCTCGAAATCTTTTATTTCCAGAATATCCTGAACCGCTTTTTTCTTGTCCGAAGCGTTTTTGTAATAACTTTCGGCGATCTTATAGCCCATATAATAGCCGAGATCGGCGGGTTTATCTTTCGCGTCGTTGCCTTGATAAAGCCAGTTGCTCGAATCGTTTCCTTTCATTTCCTTTTTGAATTCGAGCCACAATTCTTTTTCGCGCGCGTTTCCGTATTCGTGGAGATGTTTGTTGATATTTCCTTTGGAAATGAGTTCGGCGATAAAATCCGCGCCGCCTTCGTTCAAAACTCTGCCGAGCAAAGTCCATTCGTTATTTTTTACCGCAAATTTCTGCTGGTAATGAATAGATTCGTGCGCGACGATCTCGGGAATTCGGTCGATCGG
The DNA here is from genome assembly GCA_036833775.1 of Pyrinomonadaceae bacterium. Taxonomy (GTDB): domain Bacteria; phylum Acidobacteriota; class Blastocatellia; order Pyrinomonadales; family Pyrinomonadaceae; genus JAJQRF01. The sequence continues at coordinate 505 of DAITPE010000058.1, forward strand.
GCTAACGACCGCTTTGTGCCAATCGCTGAGTTCGTCGAGCGGCGCGTTGCCGTTTTTGCCGAACATATCGATGCCGATGAACAAGCCTTTATCGTTCAGTGTTCCGGCTGAATTCATTCGCCCGATCATAAAATAAACGTCTGGAAAAACCGCCGCCGGATAAATTTCCTTCAAATTGCGAAAATTTTGCCGCATCTGTTTTTCAAAAGACGCGACCTTCAAGCTCGGTTCGCGCAAAGCCGCATAATATTTCGGTGCGCCGTCGATCGCGTTGACCAATCCGCACGAGCTTCCAAGCCGGATTTTGGTAAATTCCGTCAAACCCGCACTGCCTTTTTTCAAATATTCGTCGCGGTAAACGATCAGATTGTTTTCGGGCTTTGCTTTATCGTAAGCCTTCCAAAAAAGTTCGATGTCGGACGTGACGAATTTGACGGTTTCGGGATTTTGATTCTTCGTCAATTCGTCTTTATTGATGTCTTGCGCGGAAACGCTTGAAATCGCAGAAAAAATAAATAAAAATAAAACGGCAAAATAAGTTCTGTATAAATTAGATGGCATAGATTTTTCCCTCAAAAAAGATGATTACGTGAATTAACGCGCAGAAAGTTTAAATAAAATATCGGCAAGCCGTGAATTTTGTGAAAACTTGCCGATTTCATTTCCGATTGAAGTAATTCGATTGACCGAACCACGGGCAAATGACAAAATTGAGCTACTGAAATTTTTACATTTCAAAAGTTCACCTCCAAATGAATTACGAAGATAAACAAGATTCGATGATCGGTCGGCGTGTCGGCGTTTTTGAATTGAAACGCGAAATCGGACGCGGCGGAATGGGTGCGGTTTATCTTGCAGAACGCGCCGACGGCGAATTCGATCAAACCGTTGCGGTAAAATTGGTTAAGCGCGGAATGGATACCGATCTGATCTTGAAAAGATTCCGCCGCGAACGTCAGATTCTTGCCGCTTTGAGTCATCCGAACATCGCATATTTTCTCGGCGGCGGTTCGACTTCCGATGGTTTGCCGTATTTTGTGATGGAATTTATCGACGGAAAACCGCTTTATCAATTTTGCGACGAAAATCATCTCGGAATTAAAGAACGGCTCAGAGTTTTCCAGCAAATCTGCGATGCCGTCGAAGCCGCGCACGAAATTCAGGTCATTCACCGCGATCTCAAACCGTCGAATATTCTGGTTAAAGCCGACGGCAAACCGAAGCTTTTAGATTTCGGAATTGCCAAAGTTTTCGATTCCGAACTCGAAGCGACCGAGATCGAACCGACCGCAACACAAATGCGCGTGATGACACCTGAATACGCTTCGCCCGAACAAGTTTGCGGCGGCGAAGTTTCGCCCGCGACCGATGTTTATTCTTTAGGCATGATTTTATACGAACTTTTGACCGGACATCGCCCGTATTATTTGAAACGAAAATTGCCGCACGAAGCGGCGCGAATCATCTGCAACGAAGAACCGATTCGCCCTTCGTCGCTTGCCGTTCGTCCTGCGTCGGAAATGAACGAGCCGCAAAATTCTTATCACAACGGCGAAAGAATTGCTTTCGACCTCGAAAAGATAATTCTTAAAGCTTTGCGCAAAAATCCGCAAGAACGCTATCAAACGGCGGCGTTGCTTTTTGAAGACATCGAAAATTATCTCGAAAATCGTCCGGTTTCGGCTGAATTTTTCGAAACGGTTTCCAAGCAAACACAAGCAAAAAACGAAACGCGTTCGATCGCGATTCTGCCGCTCAAATCGATGTTTTTCGGCGAATCGCAAACGTCTGACGATCAATATTTGAGCATCGGTCTGGCAGATGCTTTGATCGCCCGTTTGACGAATATTCGCCGTATTGTCGTGCGCCCGACAAGCTCGGTTTTGCGTTATGCGGACGTGACGGCGAATCCGTTCGAAGCGGGCAGAGAACTCGGCGTGGATTATATTTTGGAAGGAAATTTCCGCCGCGTTGGTGATCGGATTCGTGTCACGATCCAGCTTTTGAGCGTTTCGGAAAACGCGACGCGCTGGGCGGAAAAGTTTGACGAAAATTTTACGAATGTTTTAGAGATCGAAGACGTGATCGCCGAACGCGTGGCGAACTTACTGCTTCCGCAATTGACGGGCGAAGAAAAGCAGAAACTCGAAAAACGCGGAACGAACATTGCCGAAGCGTATCAGGCTTATATGCGCGGTCGTTATCTGCAAAATCGTTTTACGGACGAAGGTTTGTTGAAAGCGGTCGAAGCTTTTCGTGAAGCGATCGCGCTCGATCCGAATTATGCTTTGCCGCACGTCGGGATCACGGATTTTTATATTTGGGGCAGCATTTTCGGTTCGATTCCGTCGAATGTCGGTTTTCCGCAAGCGAAGGAATCAGCGCGTCGTGCGCTCGAGATCGACAACGAATCGAGCGAAGCCTACGCGCAATTGGCGTTTGCGACGCTGCTTTACGACTGGAATTGGACGGAAGCCGAAAAGCTCGTGCAAAGATCGCTCGAAATCAATCCGAACAACGGTTTCGCGCACGAATGTTATTCAAACTTCTTTTGTTCGCAAGGTCGTTTCGATGAAGCCGTCGTTGAAATAAAACGCGCTGAAGAACTCGATCCGCTCGCACCGAAAGCGATGCTGATGACTTGTTGGACGCTTTATCAAACGCGCAGTTTTTCAAAAAGTGCGGCGAAAGCGCGTAAAGCTCTCGAAATGTTCGGCGATTTTCCGCAGGCGAATCTGCATCTCGGAAACAGTTTGACACAGGCAGGAAAAACGGCTGAGAGTGTCAAAGTATTGCGCAAAGCGGTCGAACTTTGGCAAGATTCGGCGATGCCGCGCTTTATGCTGATCTATGCTTTGATCGCTGACGGTAATTTGGAGGAAGCCGTTAAAGTTTTGAATGACATCAAGGATTTGACGGCGAAAGGTTACGTTAAATCGTATTTCGTTGCGATGGCGCACGTTGCGCTCGGCGAATTTGACGAAGCCGTGAAATGGTTTGAAAAATCGCTCGAAGAACGTAATGAATGGCTTATTTGGTTCGGTGTCGATCCGAAACTAGACCGTTTCCGTAAAGACCCGCGCTATTTGCAAATTCTTAAACAGACGAATAATCCGCTATTTGAAACGCAGGCGCATTCTTCGTTCAAGGAAACGACGACGGGCGGAAGCGAAAAATCGATCGCGGTTTTACCGTTCAAATTTATTTCGGCGGCGAATACCGGCAGCGAAGACGAATATCTCGGCTTCGGTTTGGCGGACGCGCTGACGATGCGGCTTTCAAACGTGCGGCGTTTTCTCGTGCGACCGACGAGTTCGGTGATGAATTTCGGCAAACACGATGTCGAACCTTTTGAAGTCGGAAGAAAACTCGGCGTTGATTTTATTGTTGACGGAAACATCCGGCGCGTCGGCGACCGCATACGGGTTGCCGCGCAATTATTGAACGTCGGCGAAAGTTCGACGTTTTGGGCAAAGCGTTTCGATGAAGATTACACGGACGTTCTCGCGCTCGAAGATTCGATCTCCGAACGCGTTTCACGTTCTCTTTTGCCGCGCCTGACGGGCGAAGACGAACGCCAGCTTTTGAAGCGCGGAACAAATAATGCCGAAGCGCACGAAGCATATCTGCGCGGACGTTTTTTCTGGAATCAATTCACGCCCGAATCTTTTCCTAAAGCTTTCGAACAGTTTGAAAAAGCCGTCAAGCTCGATCCGAACTATGCGCTTGCCTACACGGGAATCGCCGATTTTTATACGTGGGCTTCGATCTTCGGAATGATTCCATCGCGCGAAAGCCATCCGAAAGTTTTCGAGGCTTTGTCGCGCGCTTTGGCAATCGACGATCAGCTTGCCGAAGTTCACGCCGCATTCGGAATCTATCACGGTAATTTTGCGAATTGGGAGAAATGCGAAGCGCATCACAAACGCGCCATCGAACTGAATCCGAATTATTCGCTCGCGCACGAATGGTATGCGGCATTGCTCGTCGGTCACGGACGTTTTGAGGAAGGAATGAACGAAATTCGCCTTGCCGAACAGCTTGATCCGTTTTCGCTTCGCGCCAAAACGCTGACGGCTTGGACGGCGTATCAAGCAAGGTTTTTTGATGAAGCGTTGGAAAAAGCGAAGGAAATCATCGAATTAGACCCGAATTTGGCGCAAGGATATTTGCAGGCGGGCAATATTCTGCTCGAAGTAGGTGAAATCGAAAAGGCTTTGGAGTATTTGCGCAAAGGCGTCGAACTGATGCCGCTGACCGTTTTGCCCGTTTACGATTATTGTTTTGCTTTGGTTGCAAACGGAAAAAACGACGAAGCGCGGACACAGCTTGCAAAACTCAAAGAAGCCGAAAAAACGCAGTATGTGATGCCGTTTTTCGTAGCGATGACGCATCTCGCGCTCGGCGAATTGGACGAATCCTTTGAATATTTCAACAAAGCCGTCGAAGAGCAAAGCGGCTGGACGAATTGGTTTGCCAGCGAACCGAAATTGAAAATCATTCACAATGATCCGCGTTATGACGAATTACTCAAAAAGCTGAATCTTCCGAAAATCGCGTGAAATAAACGGTTTCGTGCCTTTATTTATTACACTGAATCATCCCCTAAATCCTTCCGAGAGTTCCCTAAATGAATCAGTATGTTCACTGAACGAGTTAGTGCATCCCCTAAATCATTTAGGGAAGCCCCTGAACGATCTAGGGAAGCCCCTGAACAATTTAGGGGAATCTCGGAATGAATTAGGGAAGCCCCTAAATGAATCAGGGAAGTACCTAAATGATTTATTGCGCTCCCTAAATGAATTAGGGAAGTCCCTAAATGATTTAGGGAACTCTCGCAATCGTTTAGGGAAGTCTTTTAATTAGTCGAACGAAATTAAAAAATGAAGCGCGTTCAGAGTCCCGCCTTTAGGCGGCTTTTCGCTTAAGTTTAGCCGCGTAAACGCAGGACTCTGAACTATAAATAAAAAAAGGACGCGAAATTTCTGCGTCCTTTTCTTCTTTCCCATTTCCAATCCCTGCGTTCGTTCGGTCGTTGAATTAATTAGTAGTGGTCGCCGTTAATATTGCTTCGGCAACTTTTTCGATCATCGGCGAAATAACGTCTTCGCCGTCCGAATTTGCTTTCGCTTTCAATGAATTGCTCGCTTTTGCCGCGCCGCCGGTCGTCGGAACGAGCGAATATTCAAGCGTAAAAGTATCTTTCGATTTCGTGGTTGACGACATATTCGCCGCCGAATAAATTGCGCCTTGCGCGACCGAACCCGCAACTTGTCCGGCAATGCTGCCGCCGAGTCCTGCTAAGGGCGTTGCGCTCGCTAAAACCGGCGCGATCTTTTTGAACATCCCGAAACCGCCGCTGCCGCCTTTCTTTTGCGTGACCGCGATATTCAAAACGTAGTTACAGTTTTTTTCTTTCGCTTCGTCCGCCAAAGCCGACGCAAGCTTGGCTTCGAGCGGCACGAGTTCGATATTCGAGCCTTGCAAATATTGGCTGACGAGATCGCGGATGCCTGCCGACATCATCGCGCCGTCAACGCCTTCGGAAAATTGTCCTTTCGGAAGCGGAACACCGATGCGAACCGTCGGCGAAACCGTCGGCACAGCGTCCGGTTTCGGCGCGGCATCTTGTGCAAAAAGCGAAGTTGCCGAAAAAATTGCGAATAAAAGCGTTAAAAATCCGATTGATCTGATTGATAAATTTTTCATTATGATGACTCCTGCAATATAAAATGTTCGGCTTTTTGCCGTTCTGTTTTATAAAGCGCAAAGTAATCGAAAAAAATATCAGTCAAAGAAAATATTTTTTCTCGAAAAAGATTTAGCCGCGAAAAGGCGCAAAAATATCAAAAATTTCTTTTGTGTTTTTTGTGCTTCTTCGCGGCTATTCTATTTATATTCTTTCTTAACCGATTTCCTGCCAAGCGAAAGGTTTGAGGATATTTTCTCCCCAAATCAAATTTTTATCTTTCGGCAAATCATCGCCCGAAACGCGGATCGCCAGCACCGAACCGTAACCTTTCGACGGCTTCGGATCGATCCACCAACCTGCGCTCGCGTCCCAAACTTTGATATTTTGTGCGCTCGTTTCGATTGCACAGCCTTCGTGATAAATCAGATCGTTTTCCGTCCAAGCAAGCGGTTTTTCAGCCTCGCTCCAGCTTTCCGTCCATTGTTTCGTCGAAAGTTCGGAAAACTTCTGCACGAGCTGAACGCGGAAACATTTGATGTTTCGCGCCGTGAAAATCTCTTGTGAAAAAGCCGCAAGTGCGCCGCAATCGAGCGTTTCCTTTCTGACCGCTTCGCACCAATAGATAGGAAATTTCGACGCGCCCCAATCGAATCTTTCGAGCAGCCAACGCGGTCCCGTCGAAAGATGATCGCCGTTCAATTGCGAAAAATCCGTCGCCGTCAGCCATTCACGCGCAATTTCACAGCAAATTTCACCGTGATGTGAAATCTGCGACGGATTCCAATCCGCCCATTTATCGAAAACTCGTTTTTTTTCAAATGCCGGAACAGCCTTTGCCGCGCCGAAATTCGTTTCAGTATTGATTAAATTTTTAAAATTACTACCCTCGTCCAAATACATAACTCATGCTCCTGTCGTAAGCTCCCGCATCGCAGAAAACTAAAATGTCGCCTACCTCAGCGTTTTTCGGCAATTCGACATTCGATGCAAGAACGTCGTGTTCCATACATAATCTGCCCAAAAGCTTGGTTTTTCCCCGATTTAAAGATTTCCAACCGCCGTTTTTTGCATTTTGATACAAAATGCGGTGCGGATAAAAGAAATACATCGGCAATTCGGCGATCGAACCGTCAACGACGGCTTCGCAAACTTCATCTTTTCCATTCCGCAGTTCGAGAATCTGCATTGCCACCGCCATCGAAGGTTGGGCAAGCGCTTTACCGGGTTCGGAAATTACTCGTTTCACGCTCGGCAGAAAATCGCCGATCAAACGAATCGCTTCTTCGAGTTTTACGGCGGATTCTTTTTGCAAATCGTCGGGAAACCAACCGCCGCCGATGTCCAAAACTTCGATCTTTTTACCCGTTAAATGCTCGATCGAACGACACCAACGCAGCATCGCTTTGAAAAGATGCTGCCAATTATCGATGCCGATATTGCTGCTCGCCATATGGAAATGAACGGCAAACTGCAAATTGTCGGGAATTTTTTGAATTGCTTCGACCAATTTTTCAAACGCTTCGGGCGTGTCGATCGGAATTCCGAAACGCGATTTGATATTCGGCGTTCGCAGACGAACTCCCAAAAAAGCGGTTTGCAGTTCGCCGTTTTCGAGTTTTTCGAGAACTTTTTCGAGTTCTTCGAGCGAATCGCAGAAAACGCTGTAGAATTTCCCTTCGCGCAAAAGTTCGCTTCCGAGCCATTTTGCCGGACCGTTCAGCACGATCTGTTCGGTTTTAAATCCCGACCTAATCGCTTTTTGCGCTTCGTAAAGATTGATCGTTTCGGCTAGAAAACCGGATTCGAGCGCGAGTTTAATCAGCCGTTCGTCGGGATTCGTCTTGATGCTGTAAGCATTGACAACATTGATTTCGGGCGAACTAAGTTTTTTTACGAGCGCGCGCGCATTTTGGAAATTTTCGACCGCCGTAGTTTCGAGAAACAAACTCGCGGGCGTTTCGACCGTTTGCAGATCGAGATTTTCAAGGTCGTCGATAAAACTCGGCGGGACATTCGGCGACTCGAAATCGACTTGTTCGCGCTCTTCTTCGATTAGATCGGATTTGTGCAGACGGTTTGCAAACTGGATCAAACCCGAAGGATGTTTCATCGAATGTCCGATCTTGCCGCCCAAAGGTTCGGGCAAAGGCGCGAGCGGAAATTCCGAACGAACGGGAATTTCCATCACGACGCGCGTAAATTCTTCGGCTAAAATCGGCGATTCTTTTGCAGAAATTCCGGTTGCGCGTTCGACGAGCGACGCGGGAATATTTCTGCCTGTGATCGTCGCGCCGTGAATCCAAGCCGGAAAACGCGGATTGATTTCCAAAAGCCAAAGCGTGTCGTCGGCATCACGCATCATTTCGAGTTCCGCGCCGCCCGTCCAATTTATTTTGCGAATCGTTTCACGCAAAGGTGCGAGAATTTCGCTTTCGACTTCGGAAATATCGCCTGCCCAAGTTTTGCTGAGTTCGGTCAGGTCGCGTTTCCGCATTTTGACGCAATCGAGCAATTCGCCTCTGTAAGCGGAGATCGTGATCGATTCTTCGTAACCCGAAATATGTTTTTGGAGATAAAGTTTTTCGGTTGCCCACGCATTCGAAAGAATGTCGCGTTTTTCCTCGAATTCCGTCCAGTTTCGTGTGCGGACGGCTTCGTAATACGGACCTTTGAGCCAAACTTTCCAATCGTTTTCGCGGCAGAAAGTGTGCAAATCCCAATCCGAAATCTCGGTCGTGACAAACGGCGGAATTTTGACGGGCAAACCTTTGTGCGCTGCAATCGCAGGTTTAGCGATCTGTTCCAAAGCGGAAAGCGGCGGCGTTAAAAGATTCGGATGTCCTTCGGGGAAAATATGCCCGAACCACATTATTTCGAGATCGATGCTCGAAATCCATAATCCGCCAGAATCCAAAATTCTTTTTATTTCTTCGGCGTGTTTCGTGAGATTCAATTCTTCCCACGGTCTTTGCAGCAGAATTTCGTCGAAATCCTGCCAATGAATGCCCGAACAGCGGTTTGAATATTCGACTCCGATGAGTTTTGCTTTCGGATACGCCGTTCTGAGTGAGCGAACGATACCTACACCGGGCTGTGGATTGGTTCCGCTGTAAAGTCCGCTAATAAAAATTTCCATATACTACCCTTGTTCTTCCCTCGATTCTTATAATGCTATCAAGACCGAATAATCGGCGGTGAAATATAAATAATTATAAAATAGCATTACCCCTTATTATTAAATAATATTATTACTCGCTCTCAATCGCAAACATAAAAATATAAAGCAAACATTGTGTCCAGCCTTAAATTATTTGTTTTCGTTGATTTTTTATCGAGCATAAAAAAGGGTTTTAGATTCATACGAAAACGGAAAAGTTGATTGAAGTTTTCCGTTTCTATATAAAAATAAAAACTTTTCTCAATTAATAAATCGGTATGAAAGATTACATTTAATAATATTTTTTAGAGAGAGGTCTTTGCTTTCAATAATTTAGTTGCAGGTAACGATTGCAAAATAAATCGAAACCGAGAATTTTACGGCTTATTTATAAAAATGTTTCAGTTCTGAACGATTAAAATGGATTTAAACTAAAAAAAGATTATCTGCCCGTTCTGGCTTGCGCCAATCGCAACGCCTGACGGCGAACCGCGTCGGAAACATTGCGGTTTTTGGAAAGCGCGGCAAGATCACGCAATTGCAAACGCGTCAAAATCGTCATTACGTTTGCGATCGGCGTGCGCGGATTTTGCGCGAGCTTATGCATAATCATATAGTTTCGCGTCCAATTTCGGTTAATTGCGATCAAACGCAGAACATCTTCGGGAACGGTTCGCATCGAAGCGATCTTTTCCACTTCCTGCTCGGTAATTTTGGCATTTGCGATAACGGCTTGCGCTACGACACGGTTCGGATCGCGGATGAGAATATTTCGCGCTTCACGGTCGCCTTTTAACGCCAGCTTGACGCGCGATTTCATACCCATTTTCAAGATTTTTGCAACCATCGAAATTCGGTCATTCGTTACCTCATCGCCGTCGCCTTTCATTTCGCCCAAGATTTTGTTGACGATCGCCTGACGCTGTTCTTCGGATTCTTCAAAAATATCTTCGAGATAATCGAGCGCGAGCCACGAATCATCGACTTCCGAATCGGGAACTTCGATAAAGTCCGCCAGAAACAAAGCATCTTCGATGCTCATTTCGGCTTCTTCAAAATTTTCCGAAAATTCGTTCGATTCGATAAATTCAGCGGCGGCTTCTTTGCCTTGTGCACGCAATTCGTTGGCGATTTGCTGTGCACCGCGTTCTTTTTCAAAAAATTCGCGTTTGATTTCTTTGGCGCGGCGTTCGGCTTCGGTCGAACGATTCGGATTTTCAATGATCGCTTCGAGCAGTTCGGGATTTTGAATGAGAAGCTGCTGATTGAAGGAAATGAGTTCGAGCAGTTCGCCGTATTTCGTGTTGTGAGCAAATTCGATGATCGAAGGTTTCGGCGTTTTTTTGTTCGTCAGCGCAATTTCCTGAACATCTTTCGGGAAAAAGTTCTTTTCGACGAAATAACCCAAAACCTGCGGCGCGATCTCATCGGAAGCAAACGAATTTTTAACTTCGTTCACATCTTGCGAAACGAGTGTTTGCTGCGCGATCTTGGATAATTCCTGATCGTTGCCTTTAGCGATTCCGACCAGAACTTCGAGCAGATCGGTCGCCGAGATCGGCAGCATTCCGCGCGCGGCGGCAAGCTGTGCCGGACGCGGCGCAGTTCCTTCAATAATTGCTTTAACGACGGGATTCGATGAATTTATTTCAAAACTCATAAATTGATTGGAGAACGGTGTAAATTGTTAATTTAAACAGGTAAGAATGAAAAGCGTCGGAAGCAGTTTTCAAGACGCTAAAACATTGTATCACAAAAGGATTAATAGATGTTTATATTCTTGACTAAGACACAGGCTTAACATAGTCTTATCATTTCGGACAACTCTCCGAAAAACTTAAATTGCTACAACAAATCTTTTGAAATCAAATATATAAAAAAATGGTTAAGGACGATCTTAAAAAACTTATTGCGGAAAAAAAAGCCGTCGTCGGTGTCATCGGACTCGGTTACGTCGGGCTTCCTTTAATTGTCGAATTCTGCTTGAAAGGCTATCAGGGCATCGGTTTTGAAGTCGATGCAAAAAAAGCCGACGCAATCAATGCTGGCGATTCATATATCGTTGACGTTCCTTCGGAAAACGTCCAAAAATGTCTGGCTGACGAAACACTTCACGCGACGACCGATTTTTCAAAACTTTCCGAATGCGACGTGATCATCATCTGCGTCCCGACGCCGCTTCGCAAAACGAAAGACCCCGATATGTCTTACATTCTCGCGTCGGGTGCGGAAATTCAAAAATATATTCGTAAAGGTCAATTAATTATTCTCGAATCGACGACTTATCCCGGCACGACCGACGAAGTTCTTCAGCCGATGTTCGAGGAAAAAGGCTTCAAGCTCGACGAAGATTTTCTGCTCGCCTTTTCGCCCGAACGCGTCGATCCGGGCAATCCGCAATTTTTGACGCACAACATTACCAAAGTCGTCGGCGGAGTCGGCAAAGATTCTACCGAAGTCGCCGCCGCACTTTATGCGCAGATCGTCGGTGAAGTTCACGCGGTTTCGTCGGCGCGTGTCGCCGAAGCGTGTAAACTTTGGGAAAACACTTTCCGCGCGATCAATATCGGAATGGCAAACGAAATGGCAAAAGTCTGCAACGCGCTCGGCATCGACACGTGGGAAGTCGTCCGCGCCGCCGCGACAAAACCTTTCGGCTTTATGCCGTTTTATCCCGGACCGGGAATCGGCGGACACTGCATTCCGCTCGATCCGCATTATTTATCGTGGAAAGCGCGTCAGCACGGTTTCGATTCGCAATTTATCACGCTTGCCGAGCAGATTAATTCGGGAATGCCGAAATATGTTTGCGGACTCGTGCGCGATGCTTTGAATGAAGAAGAAAAATCCGTGAAAGGCTCGAAAATTTTAATTTTGGGCGTTGCATACAAAAAAGACATCGACGATATGCGCGAATCGCCCGCGTTATCTGTGATCGATTTATTGCGTTCGCGCGGCGCGGAAGTCGTTTATCACGATGCGTTCGTGCCGGAAGTGACGTTCGATCACGCCTACACGATCGGCGACGGCGAACCGCTTTACAACCAAGAATTGACGGACGAATTATTAAATTCAGCCGATTGCGTCGTCATCTGCACCGAACATTCCGGCGTCGATTACAACCGCGTCTGCGAACTTTCAAAAGTTATCGTTGATACGCGCAACGCTTTGAAAGAAGATCAGCGCGAAACGAGCAAAGCTAAGATCGTTCGTTTGTAATTTGCTGAAAATCAAGGAAACGCTGAAAACTTTTGCATCGAAGTTTTCAGCGTTTTATATTTCAAAAAAGAAAATACTTTGCCGTCTAAATGAATTGAGTTAAAATATTTAGGGTAAATTTATGAGCCGCGCTTTAGCCAAAAAAGAAATCTTTATGACCGTCGAAGAATATTTGGTGTTTGAGGAAAAATCCAAACGCAAACACGAATTTATGGACGGCGAAATCTTTCAAATGGCCGGTGTGAAACGCAATCACAGTTTGATCGGTTCAAATGTGACGACCGATTTGAATATCGCATTGCGCGATAAACCTTGCGAAGTTCACGGCAGCGACATCAAGGTGATGATTCGCGAAGGTCATTATGTTTACCCGGATGTCAGCGTCGTTTGCGACGAGATAGATTTTGATAAAAACAGCACGACTTTGCTGAATCCGATCGTGATTTTTGAGGTTTTATCGAAATCGACCGAAAGCCGCGACCGCGGCGAAAAGGCGGAAGATTATTTCAAACTTGCATCTTTACGTGATTATGTAATGATCGCGCAAAACCGCGTCCGCGTCGAACATTATTCAAGAATCGGCGGCGGAAAATGGACGTTTGAAGTGCTGGAAAGTCTAGACGATAAATTAATTTTAGATTCGATAGACTGCAAAATCCCGCTCAAAAACATTTACTCGAAAGTAGAATTAAAACCACTCAAACTCATCAAGAAGAAAAAGTGAAATTTGATTTATTTTTTCGTTTCTTTCGTTATTTTCGCAGGCAAAAATCTTATGTTAAAAATCCTGAACATCGTCGGCGCACGTCCGAATTTTATGAAGATCGCGCCGATCGTTCGTGAAATGCGGCGGCGTGAAAACGAATTTCTGCCGCTTATCGTTCACACCGGACAGCATTACGACGAAGCGATGTCCGATTCGTTTTTTCGTGACTTGGGCATTCCGAAACCCGACTTTCATCTCGAAGTCGGCTCACACTCGCACGCGGTTCAGACGGCGAAAATTATGATGGCTTTCGAGCCGATCGTATTGGCGGAAAAGCCAGACTGGGTTTTGGTCGTCGGCGACGTTAATTCGACGATCGCGTGTGCGTTGGTTTGTGCAAAACTCGGCGTAAAAATCGCGCACGTCGAAGCAGGTTTGCGAAGCCGCGACCGCACGATGCCCGAAGAAATCAACCGCATTTTGACAGATTCGATCTCGGATTTACTGCTCACGACATCACAAGACGCAGACGAAAATTTGAAGCACGAAGGCGTTGCGGACGACAAGATAAAATTTGTCGGAAACGTGATGATCGATTCGCTTTTTTACAATTTGGAAAAATCGAAAGAGTCGAAAACGCGCGAAAATTTGGATTTAGTCGGTAAACAATACGCCGTTTTGACGCTTCATCGCCCGTCGAATGTCGATGAAAAAGAAGTTTTCAGCGGATTGCTCGAAGCCTTGATCTCGATTTCCGAAAAACTTCCGATAATTTTTCCCGTTCACCCGCGAACGCGTGGAAACATCGAGAAATTCGGCTTTGCGGAAAAAGTTGCAAACGCCAATATCAAGCTCATCGAACCGCTCGGTTATCTCGACTTTATGAATCTATATTCGGGCGCGAAACTCGTTTTGACCGATTCGGGCGGACTTCAGGAAGAAACGACTGCGCTTTCAATTCCGTGTCTGACCTTGCGCGAAAACACCGAACGCCCGATCACGATCGAAATGGGAACGAATATTTTGGTCGGCACGAATCCCGAAAAGATCAAACAAGCAGCGTTTGCGATTTTGGAAAGTGCAGATAAAAAAGACGCGAAAATTCCGCCGCTGTGGGACGGACGCGCGGCGGAAAGGATCTGCGACGCTTTGACAGGGAAATAGCCGCGAAAAGGCACAAAAAAACGCAAAAAATAATTCACTTTTTTATTGCGTCTTTTGTGCCTTTTCGCGGCTATTATTTATTTTGTATTACTGTTTACGCTTTTATTTGCGTTCGTGTTTGAATCGTTTTTCTTGCTCGCTTCGCCTTCCATCGGGTAGCCTGCGTTTTTCCAAGCTTGTGTTCCGCCTAACAAAGCAAATGCGTTTCCGATACCTTTTTCTTTCAATTTAGCAACCAGACCGGCGCTTGTATGTTCGCTCGGTCAAGAGCAGTAAGCAATGATCTTTTTGGTGGTCGGAATTTCCTTGTAGCGTGTTTCCATTGCTTCCGCCGGGACGTTCATTGCGCCTTTGATGTGTTCCTGTTTGTAGGTTACTTCGGCGCGTGTATCAACGAAAATCGCGTTTCCGGCATCGAAATC
>DAITPE010000059.1:0-14863 GCA_036833775.1 Pyrinomonadaceae bacterium
TAACGATCATCGGTGCGCGTCAAAAGTTCCAAAATATCGCCGTAACGCGTGTAATAGCCTTCGATACTGCGCCAGCGTTCGATCGTCGTCGCAACGCGGTTGTAATCGGGAATTTCGGGCGAAGATTCGTCTTTTTTGTCGATCACCGAAAAACCGCGAAACTTTAATTCCGCATTTGAAAGTTCGATTCTTTGCACGATATTTGCGCTTTCCGAAACGCTTTCCGCAAACGCCAATCTGTCCCAAAAAATCTCCATATTCGTCCGCAAACGCGCACGTTTCGTTCCCTTCGGCAGTTCGACGACGATGGTTTTCAGTTTTCCCGCCGGAACGCCGAAATCGTCTTTGACCGTCTTCCAATTTCCGCTTTCGTCCAAAACATCGAGGCTCAAACTTTTCGGTTTTTCAAACGCGCTCTGGCTGATCGCAACGTTCAAAGAAGTGTCGGTCGGATGCAGCCAACCGTCCGCGACGATGTTTATTTGCGCGTCTTCGGAAACATTTTCGGGCAAAACGAGTTCGACAAAATGTTCCTTCGCCACGCCTTGAAAACGTCCGTCGGCAAACGTATCGAGATGAACTTCGTCCAGATTTTCGATCAATTTTGTAACATCGTTTCCGCTTTCGTCCGTCGCGCTTGCGAAAGGTTTTAAGTTTGAAGTCGTATGCAGTTTGAGCGGAACAGGCACAGGATAAAGTTCGTTCGCAAAAACTTCCGTGTCCTGCGGATGATCGATCGCCAACAGCGAATAACTGTCAACGTAATAACTTTCCCAAAGCTCGTCCGTGATGCGAAGTTCGTAAAATCCGTCACGCGGCACAAGTTTTTCGCTCGAAATTTTATACCATTCTTCCGTTTGCGTGACAGGCAAAATTTCCGTATCCGAAACGCGCAAACCGAGCGAAGTTGCGAGCGGCGCGGAATCTTTGACAAGCGCAAACTCTTTGCCGTTCCAAGCAAAAAGATGCGGACACGAACCCGTCAAGCGTTGTTTGACAAGAATTTGCTGATCCTTTTGCAGATCGAATTCGGCTTGTATAAACCCGTTGCCCCAAACGATTCTGAGCAAGTCTGTCGCCGTTTGTTCGCCCAAACCGAAATGAACTTGCGGCGCGGAAATCACACGTTTTTGTGCAAGCAATCCCGAACGAATCTCCATTTCGCCGCCGATGCCGAACGAATTCACGCGCTGATCGCCTTCCGCTTTTGCCGAACGCGGACGAATTATCTGCCACGCATAATTTTTCGCCGATTGATTGAGAAAATTCGCAGGTTTTCCGTCCGTATCGATTCCCGAAAGATCGAGTTTTCCGTCGGAATTGAAATCTGCAAACGTCGAAACTCTTCCGTTAATCTGATTCGGCAACACATTAAACTTTCCGTCTTTTCCACCGAGCCAAACGCGGTTTGAGATCAAAACATCATTCGCGCCGTTATTGTCGAAATCCTGAATTATCAAAGTCGGATTTTCAATCGGTTCGATTTTTAAGATTTCAGCCGTTTCCCAATCTTTGCCGTCGTTTTTGTCAGATGCGCGAAGCAAATTTCCGTCAGCTTGCAAAATGTTCAAATCGAGCTTTCCGTCGCCGTTTGAATCGGCTGAATAGATTGCCGAAACTGAGTTTGCAACAGGCGAATTTCTAATTTTAAACTGTCCGCCGCGCTCGTTTGAATAAACTAATAGTTTAGAATTTCCATCCAAAATCGCCGCGTCAATATCGCCGTCTTCGTCAAAATCGGCGGAAACGAGATCGCGCAAATTGTTGATTTCCGCAAAAACTTTGATTTCCTTAAATGTTCCGTCGGCATTATTCTGCAAAACGGTCGGCGCGGAATTTTCAACCGCTAAAATTAAATCCAAATCGCCGTCAATTTCAACGTCGAACGTGAAAATTTTCGAGATTTTCTTTTGCAGAATATCGTTTGAAAGTTTGGTTTGTGCGGTGATTTCCGTGAAATCGTCTTTGAAAAACTGCAAACCTTTTTCGCTCGAAACGACGAAATCATTTTTGAAATTGTAATCAATATCGAGCGTCTGCAAATCTTTCGCGTTAGAAATCGGCAGAGATTTTTCGCCTAATTTTATTTCCTTTTCGTTCGCAAAAGCATTGATCGGCGCGGAATCGCCGTCAAGAAAAACAGCTTTGCTGAAAATGGCTTTTTCGTTTGAAACGCTTTCGCTTTTGAAGTTCAAGTTTTCATCAGGCGTGGCAGGTGAAAAGTCTGGAACGGGAAGTTTTAACGGTTTCAAAAACGGTTCGCCGATGGTCGTGTCGCTGAATTTGACATCTGCCAACGCGCCGCGAAATTCGGGCAAACGCAAAAGAACATTACGGAAAAACGCGATTTTCTGCGCGACTTCGCGTGTGTTTCCGCTGTTTACCGAAGTTTGCAGAGAAGTGAATTGTTCTTTGATCTCATCGCTCCAAACATCGTCGCGCGGTTTTATTTTGGCGAAATTAATTTTCAGTTTTTCGGTTTCATTTCGTTTTGCCGAAAGCCGAATAATTTCCAAAATTACAGGCAGATTTTCAGTTTTCGACTGCAAAATCTTTTCATAAAGGACGAGGGCTTCCGCATCGTTTCCATCGCGTTCGTTTTCAGCGGCAAGCGCGAAAACCGCTTTTGAATCGTTCGGATTTGCTTCGATCGCTTTCTGCAGATTTTCTTTTACTTTCTCAAAATTTCCGCGCTGAATTTCCAAAACCGCCAGATTTGAATAAATTTGTGAAATTTCGGGCGCAAGGTTTCGGGCTTTTTCGAGCGATTTGAAAGAGTTTTCAAAATCCTTCTGCCGCATCTGCAAAATTCCCAAATTTGCCCAACCAGCAGGTTCGCCGTCGGCAATTTTTACGACTTTTTCGAGCTCGGTTTTCGCCCGCGCATCGTCCGCCGCCTGCATCGCAACAAGTCCGACATAAAAAGATTTGACCGCTTCGCCGTAATTCGACGAAGTCTTTTCTGGCAAACTCGATTTGCACGACGAGAATGCAAGAATAGTAAGCAACAGAATGAAATTAAAGGCTTTATTCATTTAAAAGTTTGGAAATTAACCACAGATTAACACAGATGGACACGGATTTTGCAGTAAATTGAAATATAAAAATCTATGAAAATCTGCGTTTATCCGCGTTCATCTGTGGTTAATTGTTCTTTAGCTTTTTCGATCAATTCATTATTCAATTCATACGAAAGCTCGCCGCGATCTTCTATTTTCGGTGGATAAATGTGTTTTTGATACATCGGATACGCTTCGGTTCGCAGATGCGCCAACATTTGATGACCTTTGCGCGTTTTTCTTTCGTGCCGAAGCGCGGAAATATCAATCGGCGCAACGACAATCTTTTCGCCGTTTCCTTCGCTCGCTTTCGCCAAAATTCTGCCGTCGAAATCGACGATCATCGAACCGCCCGACCACGAATAAGGCGGATAATGTTTCAAACTCGCGGCTTGATTCGATGCGACGACATAACACATATTTTCCATCGCACGACAGCGATTAATCAGCGTCCACCAATCCATCGGGTCGGTCGCATTCCACGGGTCCATATACGCCGAAACGCGGACGAGAATTTCCGCGCCATTCATCGCCAATTGGCGCGTCGGTTCGGGAAAAATCCAATCGTAGCAAATCGCCGTTCCGATGTTTCCGATCTCGGTTTTCGCAACGGGAAAAAGTTTTTCTTCGTAATCTTCGATGTCGTGCGGCGACGAATGAACTTCAAACGGAATCCACGGATTTACCTTGCGATATTTGTATAAAATGCCGTCACCTGAAATTAAACAAGTCGTGTTAAAAACGTGATTCGGATATTTTTTGTCGATTTCGAGCATCGAACCGCTTTGAATAAAAATTCCGTGTTCCTTTGCTTTTGCCGTCAGTTTTTCAGTATGTTCGTTCGGAATTTCGACCGCGATTTTCTCTCGCAGTTCGGCAAGCTTAGCAAAAACGGGCGCGGAATGTGCGAATTCGGGAAACGTCACCAATTTCACAGGCAAAAACGGCATCGCTCCGACAACAGCCGAATCGATTATCTGCAAGATTCGGTCGGTATTTTTCCTCATTTCACTTCGCCGAACAGGATTTGCAAAATCCGTCTGACAAGCGGCGGCTGAATATCGAATATGTTCCATTTTAAGAGTTTATTTAACCACAGATGCACGCAGATAAACGCAGATAAAAATAAGATTTTGTAAGTAAAACGGTTAAAAAATCAAAAAAATCTGCGTCCATCTGCGTTTATCTGTGGTTAATATTCTTACTGAATTTGTTTTGCGCCCGCGACAAATTCTAACGGTTCTTTGCTTTGTTTGATGTAATAAAATTTTCCGCTCTGAATGTCTTTGAGCGTTTGCGGTTCTGCGCCGAGCCAGTAAATCGTTAATTCGTCGATCTTTTGCGCTTCGCCCAAGCCTAAATTTATCCTAAAATCGCTGACCGAAAGATAACTTTGCGCGCTCATAATTTGGCGTTCAATCTTTTTATCGCCGACTTTTGCGACAACGCGCACGCCGATCGCGTTGCGGTTCGTTTTTTCGCCTTCGAGCCACAAACCGACAAAATTTCCTTTCTTTTCGGTTTCATTAAAAACGATTTGCGCCGTTCCGCCGTTGTTTGAAACGACAAAGTCGAGCAAACCGTCGCTGTTAAAATCCGCGACTGCAACACCGCGCGAAACTTGTTTGTCTTTCAATGCTTCGCTCGAAACGTCGGAAATGTCGGTGAATTTTCCGTTTCCGAGGTTTTCGTAAAGCGTGTTTTGTTGCGCGAAAGTGACCGAATCGGAATTTTGTTCGATGTTGTCTTCGATGTGACCATTGACGACGATCAAATCTTCATCCGAATCGTTGTCGGCATCAAAAAAATCGAGTCCGAATTTCAAACGCGCACGCGCCGCTTGACCGATTCCGACCGCGTCCGAAACTTCGCGGAAAAGCATCGGCGATTCTTGCGAATATAGCGCGGTCGATTCTTCCTGAAAATTCGGAACGGCGATGTCGAGTAGATTATTATTATCGAAATCGGTGAAATCCGCGCCCATCGAACCTTCTTCGCGTCCGCCTTCGCTGTATGCACAGCCCGCGAGTTTGGCAACATCTTTGAATTTTCCTTTGCCGTCGTTAATCCAAAGTTGATTCGGATTCGTGTCGTTCGCGACGTAAATATCCGTGTCGCCGTCTTTATCGATGTCGCCGATCGCCAAAGCCAAACCTTTCAACGAAGCCGAGGCAATACCCGATTCTTTGCTGACATCGGTAAATTTACCGTTGCCGTCGTTGCGCCAAATCTGGTCGGAAATTCCCTGATAAAGAAAAGGCGCGGAATATGTCATCAAATTATTATGATAAGTTTTTTGCGCAACTTCCTTATTGTAAACGACATAACGCACGACAAATAAATCCAGATCGCCGTCGCCGTCGAAATCGCCGAAACCCGCGCTCGTCGTCCACGAATTGTCGGATTTGATGCCGGATTTTTCCGTTACATCTTCAAATTTCCCGCTCACATTTCGCAAAAGGCGATTATTTCCTTCGTAATTCGTCAAAAAAACGTCCGTCCAGCCGTCGTTGTCAAAATCTCCGACTGCAACGCCCATTCCGTAACCAAAGGAAGTCAGATTCCAATCATTCGTTTTGTCCGCAAAATTTCCTTTGCCGTCATTGATATAAAGCCGCGTTTTCGCTTCCTCGCTGCGTTCTTTCGCGTCGATCGCGCCGGAATTTACGAGCAAAATATCGGGCGCGCCGTCGCGGTTGAAATCGGCGGTTGCAACGCCGCTTCCCAAAATTTGCGGCATAAATTTATCGGGCGTGTAGGTCGGAATATGTTTGAAATTAACGCCGCATTTTTGCGTTTGATCGGTAAAACGAATGTTGGTTTGCGTTTTTTGTGCATTCGTCGAATTATTGTTCGACGGCGTAGAACACGCGCTCAAAATTGAACCGAAAATTAAAGAAAATGCTATTAAATTCTTTGATTTCATTAAGATAACTTTTTTACTTTTTACTTTTTACTTTCTCGGCTTCGGCGACCGCGTTTTTCGCTTCCTGCGTTTTGCCGAGAGCCATATAGGAATTGGCTAAAAATTGATAAAGCGCGTATTTATTTTCACCTTCGGCTTCGGGCAAAAGTTTTTGCGCTAGATCGATAACTTCTTCGTAGCGTTTGTTTTGAAAGGCTTCCTGCAATTTTTTTGCGGCGTCCACGAATTTTGCATTTTTTTGCGTATCGGCAGTCATTTTGTCGAAAACTTCCTGAACTTTTTTCGTGTATTCTTCGGCTTTTGCCGTGTTTCCTTGCGCCGCATAAACTCTTGCGATCGAATTATATGCGGCGACGTTATTCGGATTGATTTCGATCGATTTGTTCAGCGTTTCGATCGCTTTATCGTAATTTTTCTGATAAAAAAACAACATTCCGCGCATCGTCATTTCTTCGAATCTTTTTTGATTTACAATCTCGTTCCAAACTTTATCGAGCGCAACGGCGGATTCTTCATAACGTCCGAGATTCATCATCGAATTGCTCGAAATCGAAATAAAATCGATGTTCGCAGGACTTTTTTCGAGCAAAGGCGTGACCGTTTTCAAAGCTTCTTCATAACGTCCGAGCTTTGAATAGATTCGCGCAAGATTCTTTTTTTCGTCTTCGCTGCGTTCGCTTTCGGGAATTTGGCTGATGAAATCGGCGGCGGTTTGCCAATCTTCGCGTTTGATTAACGCCGACTGCATCAGCAAACGAATATTAGAGTTTTTCGGATATTTTTCGCGGATTTTACTAAGCGAATCGATGTCGTTTTGCGACAAATATTGCCCTTGCGCGATCGACTGATTGATGCGGTTGAATTCAGCCGTCGCTTGCGGGTCTTTTTTGAAAGCTTCGACATCGTTTTCCGCCGTTTTCTGACAGGAAACGAACAGAAAAAGACACAAAAAAAACAAGATTCGGATTTTTTCGGAGAAAAAAACGGGCATTTGCAGAGAATTTTAACTTTTGTAATTTATTAAAGCAATCGCGGTGAAGAAATGAACGCGAATCGGGCGGATTCGACAGATTTTACGGATAAACTTATATAATTAAATCCGTTTCAATTCGCCTTAGCCGCCCGATTCGCGTTCTAAATTTTTTCAAACTAATCTTTCAAAAGATTTTTGGCGATGACTGAACGCTGAATTTCGCTCGTGCCTTCGCCGATCGTGCAGAGTTTTGAATCGCGCCAATATTTTTCCGCCGGATAATCTTTCGTGTATCCGTAACCGCCGTGAATCTGGATCGATTCTTCCGCAACGCGAACCGCAACTTCCGACGCGTAAAGCTTTGCCATCGCCGATTTTTGCGTCACTTTTTGTCCCGCATCTTTCATCGCCGCCGCTTGCAAAGTCAAAAGCCGTGCGCATTCGATCTGCGTTGCCATATCTGCAAGTTTGAATTGAATCGCCTGAAATTCGGCGATCGGTCTGCCGAATTGCTGGCGTTCTTTGGCGTATTTTACCGCCGCTTCGTATGCGCCTTGCGCGATTCCGACCGAAAGTGCCGCGATCGAAATGCGTCCGCCGTCAAGAATTTGCATTGCTTGCAGAAATCCTTCGCCTTCGTTGCCGAGCATATTTTCCTGCGGCACATAACAATCTTCAAACACGACCGAAGCCGTTTCCGAAGCGCGCATTCCGAGCTTGTTTTCCTTTTTATCGGGACGGAAACCTTCCATCGTTTTGTCGAAAATGAAGGTCGAAATGCCGCGATTTCCTTTTTCTTTGTCAGTTACCGCAACCGCAACTAAAGTTTCGCAAGAAATCGCGTGTGTAATGAAATTTTTGGAACCGTTTACTTTCCAACCGCCGTTCGACTGAATCGCCGTCGTGCGCGTTCCCGAAGCGTCCGAACCTGCCTGCGATTCGGTCAAGCCCCACGCGCCGAAAGATTCGCCCTGCGCGAGCGGAACGAGATATTTTTGTTTTTGTTCTTCCGAACCGAACATATAAATGTGATTCGAGCAAAGGGAATTGTGCGCGGCGATCGAAAGACCGACCGAGCCGTCAACGCGTCCGAGTTCTTCGATGATCGTCGCGTATTCGATATAACCCATTCCCGCACCGCCGTATTGTTCGGGAAAAATCACGCCCATTAATCCGAGTTCTGCGAATTGCGGGCGAAGTTCTGCCGGAAAATGCTGAGTTTCGTCCCACTCCATAACGTGCGGTTTCAGTTCGCTTTCCGCAAATTCGCGGATGCTGTATTTTATCTGCTGTTGTTCTTCGTTAAGTTCAAAATTCATATTTGTTATAATTGAATAATTAATCGTTATTTAGCATAGCAATTAGTCTTTTCACAGTAAAGCGTTTAATTTAAGGAAACAGATTAAGTTTTTCTTAAATAGCCGAAATTGAAAAATGGCGAGTTTTGAAAAAAACTCGCCATTTTCGCAACTGATTGAAATTTGATTATTTATCGGAAAGATCGATGTCAACAATTCCGTTTTCCTTCGCATATTTTTGTGCTTCTTCTTTATTTTCAAAAGTTTTGATGACTTCAAATATACGCGAAACTTTTTTGCCGTTTTCTTCAAAAGTAATGACCGGATGCTGAATATTATTTGCCTCGGGCGGCAAACAAACGTCGAGCAGCGCGATCGTCGGCGTTGTCGGTTTGTCGTTTCGTTTTCGCAAAGGCATATTTATCACACGAATAATTTTGCATTTCGGGATTTCGTTGAGAAGCATTGATTCGTCTTTGATGCCGAATTTATCGGCAAATTTTTTTGCTTCGGCTTTATTTTTAAAGATTTTAACGACATCGAAACTCGTCTCAAATTCTTTTCCTTCGCGCGTGATTTTGATTTTAGCTTGTTGATAAGCCAATTTCGGATCGCGTTTCGGGCAAACGTCCAAAAGCTGAAATCGCGGCAGATATATCTTGTCAAACTCTTTCTTTTCAAAAGGTTCGGCAAAAACGATAACGTAACAAGAAGCATCTTTTTCGAGTTTTTCCTGCGCCATAATTACTCCGTTAAAAAATAAAAATAAGCTGATAAATATTATAAATTTCATTCTTTTCCTCGATGGTTTATCAAAAAAATCAAGCGGTCGCAAAGATTATATAATTTCCTTTTTCGGCGGCATTTGCGAAAAACTTTTTCATTTGTTTCAGGTTGGAAATGTAATAATCATATTCGTATTCGCGGATTATTTGCCCGTAATAATCCGTAATTTCTTTAGCGATCGAATTTGCTTTCAGTTTGCCAAACTTAACATTTTCAAATTCCCGGGAAACTTTTTTGACGTTTGAAGGGGAAATGATGCAAATTTCATAGCCGTCGTAATCAATGAATTTACGTTCGTCTTCAGAATAAACTATTTCTTCTAAGTCGAGTGTATCGTGAATTTTACCATGTCCGGCTTCACGTAAAATGACAATGTTTTCTTCAAATCTTTTGCCGAAGTCCATTTCATCGAATTTCCAATCCGGTTTTTCTTCATAGCCCAAAACATAAGCCAAATTATCATTATTATTTTTGATTTTCCGCATCATTTTCGGCGGAATCGAATATGCATTGGTTTCAACTCCCATAAAGTTTCTCCTTTTATTTAGCTGTATTTACAGCAGAATCGAAATCGAGATTTGCATTAAATGAAATATTTTTTGCAAATTCGATCAACTCGTTCAAACTCAAGTTTTCGCTCTTTTCAGCTTCGCCCGAAAGATTATTTGTTCTGATAAAAAATACTACTTTGCCGTTTGTCATTTCGATATGAAAATTATCCGAGTTTTGCTCAAAATCTTTGCAAATTCTGAGAATTCCAATCTTTTTGCCTGATCTGTCAAATAAATTTGCTGATTGTATAAGCTCAATATTTACATTATTTGCAAGATTTTCGGCGGAGCATTTTGCAATTGAAAGATTTAGAAAAGATTCCGCGTCTTTTTCACTTTCTGCCGAATTCAAGCTCATCGAAACCGTATGTTTTTTAAGGTTTTCGACATCTGCATATTGCGCTGAAATTTCCGCTAAACCTCCTTGTTGAAAAGATTCGCGTTTGAATTTGCCGACCTTTTCGGGGAAAGCAGTTTCGGGAACGCGTTTGGCAAAATATGAACAACCGATCGGCGGCGGTTCAAGCAAAATCAGACTGATAAATGTTATTAAAATTGCTCTAATCATTTGCCGTAAATTTTCTCCATTTTTTTACTTTCGACGGAATTATTCGATCAACGACAAACGAATCCATCGTTTCTGTGTTGCTGAACGCGGCTTCGATCTTGCCGGTTTTCGCTTTGAAGGCAAAATCTTCGATCAAGCTATTTGTCGAGTTAAACAAACTGCGGTGACAATCGCCAAAATCATCAAAAACAAGACGGTTTTTGTTCAAAAGATAAAGCGGAAAACTGTTTTTCGAATTGATCGAAAATACGCTTTTTTCATCAGTTAATAATTTTTGCAACGCATTTTCCGCATCTTCCGCATTTAAAAACGTCAGATTTCCCGAGTAATGATAGAAAATTTTGCGGTTCATATTATTTACCCAACCAAACGAATTTTCGCTTTTATCGGGAATGAAACGTAAAACGTAAGTTTCTGTAAAATCAACATTTCCATCGATCGATTGAGATTGGAGCTTCTTTAAAAGTTTGACGGTTTTTTTGAAAATCGCTTCGTTTCCCGGACAATGCGCGACAATTTCCAAAGATTTTCCTTCAAATTTGATGATTCGTTTATCATCGGCAAAAACTTTCTGATTCGTCGGAAATTTCGTGAAAATCGAATTTGTCGTGTCGGTTAAAAGCAGTTTGCAAGCGGATTTAGCCGCTTCTTCGTCAGCAAATTCAAAACTTCCTTTGAATTTATATGATTTTTTCGGATCGGTGTGTTGGCGATAAACTTGTCCGTTAGAAACCGAAAAAGTTTTCCAACCCCACATTTCGTCTTCGCCGTCGCCTTCGTCGATTTTTACAACGCCGTTTACGGCATTTTTCGCAATTTCCGCCACTAAATCATCGGTTTTTTCGCACGTTGTGTAAGAAGAAAAATTCCCTAAAACATTGAATCGGATAGTTTTTCGTTGGGGCTTCAGTTCTTCCGGGAAATAGTAAAAAAAATTGTCTTCACGAGTTCGCAAAATCTCATAATTTCGTTCAGCTTCAGCTTCGTTTTTAAACGAAAAATAGCCGTAACATCTGAAAAACATACTCATAATTTTTAATTCATTCGAGGCGTTGTAATGGAATTAACGGAAGCCGCTTCAAAAAGAATCGCTAAAACCAATAGCAAACCGAAATAAGCCAAAAGCGGCAAATCCAATAGAAAACCGATGACGCCGAAAATGATCGATTGTTTTTTGAAAAAACTCGCAATTGCCAAAAAAATTGAGATCGAAACCGCCAAAACCACCATCGCAAAAAATGAGATACGAAACCAATTTCCGTAATAAGTTCTTATTTCAGACGGAATGATTTCCTTGAACGATTCGCATAAAACGGTTATAACGATGACCGCGATCGGTATTAAAAAAGCTTTTTTTCCTAAATCTAAATTGCCGCACATATAAACCCCTAACCCGTTGCGAATAAAAGATAATTTCCGTCATCTGCGGCTTTTTTCAGAAACGTCTTAAAAGTTTCAAGATCGCCGATGTAATAATCATAGAGCGATTCGGGAATCGGATTTCCATAATAATCTCTGACAAATTCGCCTTTGATGTTGCACCATTTTTTGAGACTTACGAAAGAGGCGTTTGCAATATCGTCAGCCGCAAATTTAACGTCTTTCGGTTTCACGATCCAAACGTCGTAATCGGGATATTTCCAGCAGTTTTGGTGATTTAAACGGTTTCGCGTGCGTGGATAACATTTGCCGATAATACGGATTTTTTCCTCCCAACTTTTATCGAAACCATAATCGTCAAATCTCCAACCTTCTACGGCGTGGAAAATCTTCTCCAAATGTTTCTTGTAAGCCTGAATTTTTTTCATTATCTCAGGCGGAATCGAATATGCTGTCGTTAAAACTCCCATAAAATCTCGCTCATTTTTTGGTTTTCTTAAAATTTACCGTTACGCTTTTGCCCAGATCGTTTTCCGTTAAGTGTAAAATTCCCTGATATTCGCCGTCTTTTCGACTGAAAGTTACGATATGATCTTTGCCGAACGAATCGATTTCGGCAATATAAATTTTGATGGAATCCGTGCTTTTCTTTTCAGTCATCGCAATGCCGTCGAGCTTCGGAAACTCTACTATTACAGGACTTTTGCCGAATCCGTGATTTTCTTTACCGTTCAAAATTTCGCTGATCGGAAGATAAAACATAAATTGTGCGACGATTTTTTCGCCGTTTTTATTTATCAACACGTCTGCGCCGAACACAAAATTGTCCGTTTTCTTTTGCGTGAAACAGTTAAACAAATTGGCGAACAACAGCAAAGCAAACATTATTCTCATCATTTTCTTCTTCCTCAAATTCTGAATCGGTTAGCATTGAAAGTGATTTGGTAAATCACAAAACCAACCCATAAAAGCAGATTAAAAATGTTCAAAATTACGCCCAAAACACAATAAAACTTTTCATGCTCCGGTTGGAAAAATCCGATTCCGCCGATAATTAGCCCGATGAACGCAATGATCGGAAAAAGGAAAAACGCCAACACCGCAAATGTTCCGAAAGTATATTTGAAATCACTCGAAACGAAAGAAAAAACAAGCAAATTTACGAGCAGTAAAATTGCCAGAACTGCAAAATCAATAACTGCGATCGCACCGGAAATCTGTCCGAAACGCGATGGAATCTGTGTTATTTCATTCATATATTTTTACAAATCAATGAAGAATTTTTTTGATTCGGCTTCGATTTGCAGCACATCTCGAAACGGATTATATTCGGGCGATTTCAGCGTTGCCGCCGCTTTTGCAAGCGGTTCGGTGACAAGCAATTTTTTTATGATCCGAACGATCTGATTATTTTGCGCCATTAGCTTATAAATCTCCTCTTTTGAACCATATCCGCCATCGTGACTCATTCCGTAATATCTTCGTTTTCCTTTTGACGATTGGTAGATATTTGCAAGCTGTGTGGCAATAAATTCTTCTTCGCTGGTGTCCAAATTACGTTCGGAAAAATTTGCGCCGGAAGTATTTCCGTTTGAAAATCTCGAAGCGTGAACCAATTCGTGAAAAAGAATTTCGTCTTTTGCGTTGTAGCTGAATTTCGGATTCACATAAACGCTTTTGAAATCGTCGGGATTATAAAGAATTCTGATTCCGCCGCCTTGTTCGGTCGTAAAACGATCGGTTTTGGCAAGATAATGAACGTCGAAAAAGGGAACGATCCAAATCATTTCATTTTGATTCAGCGAATTTAACAAGATTTTTCCGATCGCAGTTCCCGCAATTTTAGTCAGAAGTTGTTTGATGACGTTTTCATATCGGCGAATTTCCACTTCGTATTTCGGTCTTAAATCTTCAATTATTTGCCATTCAAAAACGGCATCGATCAAGAGCGATTTCTTTTGCATTATTTCAATGCTTCTCAATACTCTGTCAAATTTGAATTTGAAAAGACTTTCGACAAAATATTCTCTGGCGATCTTTTTATCGGCATAATAATCCTTCCACAAAGGTAAAACCGATTTTTGTCGATGCATCGAATAAACAATTAAGATCGGGTAATTTTGAAACTGAATCATAAAATCTCCTTGATTGAATTAGAAAAATCGCCTTACATTGCTTCAAAATCGCCGACGGCAAAAAATGTTACTTTGTATTTACCGCCGAGCTTTTTCACGAGCAACGAAATTCCCGAACCGCCTTCGCCGCCTTGCAGATACCAAACGCAACGCCAATTCGTTCCTTCGGCAGAACAGCCGTCAAACTCATAAATTTCACTCTTTTCAGGCGGATAATTTAAGTTTTGCTGTTTCGCAATTTTCGGTGTTGCGAGTTCGGCGATCTTCTTTTTATTTTTTGTTTTCCAAGCTTCGACAAAACTTTTGGCGGTCGATTCAGCCGTAGCCGTTTGACCGAAAACCGTGATGCCGAAACATAAAATCAAAGCTAAACTCAATAAATTTTTCATAAAAATTGTCCTTATAAACCTTTTTAATTCATTACTTTCGGGAAAATCGGTTTTTGCAGTTCGACATAATCCGTAAGATCATTTTCAAATTTTGACGGTCGCAGTTTTTCCGAAATTTCCCATTGTTCCGTTTTTAATTGCCAAACTTCTTCGTAAAACTCGACAGCTTTACCCAATTTGAACGAATAATAAAGTTTGCTCGCCGAAACGATCGGCGGCGTGTAAATCATTTTCGGTCTTTCGCCGTCCGAAACGTATGGAAGCCTTTGCTTTTGGGGAATTGAAGAATAAATTTCTTTCATTCCGAATTTATTTAATCCATTTGGGGAAAACTCGATGATCCGCACATATTTTCGGAAATGTTTTTTGGTCGGCGGTTCGGAAAAAATCGCAAGTTCGGAAAGAACATTACCGTTGATGTCAGACAGCATCCGCAAATATTTATCGCCGCGATATTCGTAAACATAATGCGCTTTCGGCGTAAATTTCGTGCCGTTGTTTGAAATGCCGCAAACCAAAATCCCTTGATAATTTCGCTTCATTTTTTGGCTGTAAGCCGTGTAAAGATAGGCGCGAAACTCGATCTCGCGGTAAATGAAAAATCCTTCGGCAACGTCTAAAAGCTCGAAATCTTGTTTAAAATTGCTTTCTTCCGAAGACATTTGCGGATTTGTTTTCAATTCGACTTCTTTTTCAAGCGCGATTTTTTTTATTTCATTCAACTCTTTTTCAGGCAGTTTATCTGCCGTCGGCTGAAGTTGGAATTTCTTTGGAACTAAAAGCGTTCCGTCTGCGATC
>DAITPE010000060.1:0-14851 GCA_036833775.1 Pyrinomonadaceae bacterium
GAAGATGCTTCGCGCATCACGGTCAAGCTCGATTCGGGCGAAGAATACATTGCGAAAGTCGTCGGGATTGATTCGGAAACGGATGTCGCCGTTTTGAAGATCGAAGCAGGAAAAGTTTTGCCGTTCGTCAAACTCGGCAACTCCGACAACGCACAGGTCGGCGATTGGGTAATTGCGATCGGTTCGCCGTTCGGCTTGGCACGAACCGTCACTGCGGGAATCATTTCGCAAACCAAACGCGAAACTCCTTATGCTTCGGCATTTCAAAAATTCATCCAAACGGATGCGGCGATCAATCGCGGAAATTCGGGCGGACCGCTCGTAAATATGGACGGCGAAGTCGTCGGCATCAATTCGCAGATTGCAACTTCGACCGGAGATTACAACGGCATCGGCTTTGCGCTTCCGTCGAACGAAGCCTTGAATGTTTATACGCAGATTCTTAAGAATGGTAAGGTCAGACGCGGCTATCTCGGCGTCGTTTTGGATTCGGTAAAGTCTGAATACGCGAAAGTTTACGGTTTGCCCGAAGCAAAAGGCGCGATCGTGACCGACGTACGCGACAAACAAAGTGCGGCGGCTCTCGCAGGTTTGCAGGCGGGCGATGTCGTTGTCGAATTCAACGGTCAAAAGATCGAAAGCGCACAGGATTTGATCGCAAAAGTTGCTTCAACTGCGCCCGAACAAACAGTCGGAATGGTTTATTTGCGCGAAGTCGGCGATAAATTGGAACGTAAAAACACGAACATCAAGCTTGCCGAGCGTCCGTCGAGCGACAAAGCACCCGACGAAGGCGAACGCAAAGTTTTACCCGTGGGCGGCGTGAAAGAAGAAACGAAACCGTTCGGTTTGACGCTTTCGGAACTGACTCCGACGCTGGCAACAACTTACAATTTACAGAATCAGAAAGGCGTTCTGGTCAAGGAAATCAATCCCGCAAGTTTTATCGCCGACGTGAAATCTTCGACCGGCGACGACGCGCTTTTCAAAGGCGATTTGATCCAGCGCATCAATCGCGTGAATGTGACCGATCTGAAAACCTTCAACGAAGTTGCGCGAAACTTGAAAACAGGCGACGCGGTGGTGCTTCACGTTTTGAGCAACAGCCGAATGTCGCGCACTCCGCAGTTCAAAGTCGTGCAGTTTACGGTTCAATAACAATTCCAAATTCGATTTGAATTTTAACAAAGCCGGATCACATATCCGGCTTTGTTATTTTAGGGAAGTGGTGAGGCTGAACTTTACGGAATCAATTTTCGTGTTCGGCAATAAACTGCAATTCCTGAATATCAGCCGTCACATTAACGACCTGCGGCGCAAATTGAAAACGTCTTGAGCGCACTCCGAAAATATACGTCTGTCCGGCGGCAACGCCTTCAAAACGGAAATAACCGAACGAAGAAGTTTGTGTGCTGCGGGAAATGCCGTTTGAGTCGGTCATTAGAACAAGCACGTTGCCCAAACCTGTGCCTTCGGAAGTCGAAATTCTGCCTGAAACCGTGACGTTCGCGGCAGTCGGCGCAATCGGTGCGGCAATCACGAAAGGCGAAAGCGAAGAAACCGTCGCGCAGATTCGCCGCGCGGCAAAATTGCGCGATGAAGTGCGGTCAACGAGTTGTCCGTTTTCATTGTGAAAAATAACCAAACTGTTGAATAAATTTTCATTATTTATACTCGGCAGATCAAAACAAACTTCCGTTTCGCTTGTAAAAACTGCCGATGTTCGCACGTCGAAGGCAACCGATTCGGGAATCAACGTAAAATCATTTGGCAAAATTCCGGCGGACAAAGGATTGATCGGCGTAGCAACTGTGTTTCCCGCCGTTATTACATTTGAAAAATTCAAGTTTACTCCGCCGACCAGCGTTACGCCGACGTTTCGGACGACACGCTGCCACGATGGATATTCTTTGTTTAACGGAACTGTTTGATTATTTGTCAATCTGATTTGTTCGCCGGAAATAGGGTTCAGCGTGTAGATTTCCTGAAATTCCAAATCACTCGGCGAACGGGTAAAGGCGATCTTTTCACCATCGGGCGAATAAACGGGCGAATAATACGAAAATTGAAGATCGAATGTCAGTTGAACAACGCTCGTTCCCGTGGAATTCACGATCCATAGATTGCCGTTTCTGGCGAAAACTATCCGCGTTCCGTCAGGTCGCCAAGCCGGAGAAATATCGCTGCCGACGGTGAGTTGAAACGGATTTGCGCCGTCCGTATCCATCGTATAAATTCCGCTCGCAGTTTCATCCGCGCAAAATTTAGAGAAAACGATCTTTGTGCCGTCAGGCGAGTATGACGGATCGCGGTTGAGACAATCATCGTCGGTCAAACGAATTTCATTGATTCCGTTATTCGGACTGTCGGTGTTGATCGTAAAAATTTCGATGTCCGAAGTGTTGAACAAACGAAAGAAAACTGCGCGTGTTCCGTCGGGCGACCATCGCGGCTTGTAATCGTTGAAAGAATTGAACGTAATTTGCCGATTTCTGGTTCCGTCGGCGTTAGTGATATAAATTTCTTGATCGGGATCAAGACTCGTCGTGCGATTATATAAAAGTTTCGTTCCGTCGAACGACCACGAAGGAAATGAACCTGCCGGCGGAAGCTGCATTTGATTCGTGCCGTCTGCGTTGATTGCAAAAGCGTTGCCGAAAATCTCAAACGCGATCCTGCCGTTTTCAATCGTGGAAATACTCGTCGGCGCGGAATCTTTACACAAAATTTCGCCGATCTGACCGAGAGATGCAGGAACGCACAAACGCACGCCGTTTTGAAAATTTACAGTTTGATTTTGCTGCACGACACCGAGAACTTGAAACGTCGGATTGAAATTAAATCCGTTTTTGTAAACGCCGGCGGTGTATTCATTTCCCTCAATCGCATTGAGCGAATAATTGCCGTTTGCGTCCGTCAGAGTAGATTCGGTAATATTCCCGTTGATCACCAAGAAAACCGCCGCGTCTTTCAAATTTACGCCGTCGGCTTTAATATTTCCGTTGACAGTATAAAAAGTTCCGCCGCGGTTCGGCACGGGCGAATCAGAATTTTGAGCGGAAATTGTCGCTTGCGCTAAAACGATTAAAAGTAACGTAAATATAACCGATTTCATTGATTTTAATTCCTGTTTCGTTGCTGAAAATTGATCTGCAAACATCATTTTTACGGGTTATGAACTGTGTGTTTTACGATCACGGCATTTGCGTATTTGACTGAGTACGCTTGTACGTTTCCGTAAGGTGTCGGCGCGAGCATCGAAGCCGTTGGTTGACAGTCGCGCAACTCGATAATCCATGTAAACGCGTTCGAGGCGGCAACGATTTTCAGCGTGAAAGCCGAACCGGATTTTTTGTAATCGAAAAAATCCTTGAGTGTCAGCTTTTTTTTCAAACTCCACCGTGCGGAATGTTCGCTCGTCGTGTAAAACGCAAAACTGCGGACGGTTTTCAAAACTTCAAGATTAAAAAAAGCCTTCGCATCGTCCTGCGAATCAGCCTTGATCCATTTATTCAGATCGCTGACGTAAATATCGGACATTCTAAAATCGAATGTTTCCCAATTCGTGTCCTTTGCTTTTATAAAACAATCAAAAGTAACGTTCGCGCTCATCTTTTCACTCCTTTATTTTATTTTTTGCGTGAAACTTTAAGCCGGCAATTTGTATCGCCGAAAGATTCTGCATCGACGAGTTCAATTGTGTAAATCCCGACTTTTCTTTCTCTGTTGCCCTTTTCACTGATAACTATGTTTCGTTCCGACCGTCGCGTTTTAACTTGTAATTCGACGTATTCAATCTCGCCGCTTTCCGCAATGGAACGTCCTACGCTTAACAATCGAATTTTCAATTGTGCGTCTTCCGTTTCCGCCGTTTCACCTTTTCGGAGCGTAAAAACCTCATCGAATTTAACTTTTCCGTTTTGCACGAAAGCGAAAGAAACGGTTTGAATGACGAGCAACATCAATATGAATTGAAGAAGAAACGAAAAAAGTTTACTGATCATTTTTTTGATTAAGTTTCTCAAACTTGAGTTTTTAATTTCTTTCTCTTAACAATAATCAAAATCAAGCCGATAACCGCCGGAACAATCGAAAGCACCAAAACAACCGCACCCGCAATTATTCCGATCGAAGCTTCGCTCATACTTATATTTCGCGTCATTTGTGGCAAAATAAGCGACACAACCGCAACCGCGCCGCCGAGCAAAATTCCTAAAATGCCCAAGATTAAAATTATTTTTCCCATAAATTCACTCTTTTCAATCCACAATCATTTTTTGTAGATCACAACACCCGTATTGTTGAAATCGTAAAATTCAAGTTCGAGTTTTTCCGAGCCTTTCGACATTTCGATATAATAGCGGTCGCCGTTTTCGTCGAATTTTCCGAGCTGCCAGCCTTGACCTTTGAGCGTTTCGGTGTAGCTTTTCGTGACGGTTTTCTTGTCGTCTTTATGAACGGCGCGAAATTCGGTCGGGTCGCTTTTCCAAACGACGGCGTTTTCCTTCACGGGAAGATTCAGCGATGTCCAAGGTGCAGTCAGCGGAACAGCGGGAACGTCGGGTTTCCAACCGCAAGCCGAAAAACAAACGGATAAAACTGCAAATGCCAAGATCGTAGCAATATATTTTTTCATAATTTCTCCCATTGATTCTTAAGTTTTAATTTGCTTCGAGAACGACGCAATGCTCCAAGCGCGGCGAAACTTCGGGAACGATAAAATCGTCTTGAAAACCTTGAACCTTCACCATTTTGTCCATTTTTAACTGCTTTAATTGTTCAACATTGTCGTCGTCGAAATAACAGCTTACGCCGTGCAAAACGCCGGGTGCGAAAAGCGTCACCCAAGGCTGTGTCGTGCCTTTCTTTTCGAGCGAAATCAGCGAAACGCGACCAGAAACGGCAATGTTTTTGGAAGCATATTTTTTCAATGCTTCTTCCTTCACGCCTTTTTGGGTAAATTCTTTGTCTAATTGTTCAGCCGTCACGGTAAAATCGGCTTTTTCGACCGCCGTTTTATTGTTTTTCGGCGGCTCAGCCGTGTTTACTGTTTGCGTATTCGCGGTTTCTACCGAATTCGTCGGTTTCGGCGAAGAATTTCCGGTATCGGCAGATTTGAACGAATTACACGCCAAAACGGAAAAAAACAAAACGGAAAACGCGATCAGCGCGGAAATTGTATTGGTTTTTTTCATAAATTTTTATGTTCTCCTTTAGTTTGTTTCCCGAATTTTGTGGACGATTTACACCAGAAAATATTTCTCGGAATAAATTGTTTTATGTTAAAATTCACGAAATAATCGGGTGACCTTAAGTTAAAGTTTTGCCGTGAAAAAAGTCCTTAGAAGCGGCGGAGATTTTTATTAGAAAAAGATTAGAAAAGCTATGTCTTTGGAAATCAACAGTTTCGAGTTTGAAGAATTCATTCTCGACAACAAAGAAAAAACACTCCTCCGCAACGGTCAGCCGATTCCGATCACACCGAAAGCCTTTCAGCTTCTATTATTTTTGCTCGAAAATCACGGTCGGCTCGTCAAAAAAGAAGAACTGATGCAGGCGGTTTGGACGGAAAATTTTGTCGAAGAAGGAAATCTGACATTTACGATTCGTTTGTTGAGAAAAGCACTCGAAGACAGCCGCCAAAATCCGCGTTTTATCAAAACCGTTCCGCTTCACGGCTATAAATTCATTGCTGAAGTAAGAAAAATTTCCGCTGAATCGAAAGAAAATTTTGTTACCGATGAAGTTGTAAAAGTAACGAAAGAAAAGTTTTCAGTTAGCCGATTTAAACGGAAAACCAATGCTTTGATCGTATTGATCTCTATTTTTTTGATCTGTGCTGTCGTTTTTGGCGGCTTGTATCTGCAAAATAGAAGCGCGGCGGCGAATTTGCCGATTTTTCAATCGAATTTCGCGGCGGAAAAACTTTCGACGAACGGAAAAGTCGCACACGCCGTCATTTCGCCCGACGGAAAAACGGTCGTTTATACCAACGGAATCAACGGCAAACAGAGCGTTTGGCGCAGAGAGATCGAATCGGGCAGTAATGTCGAAATTGTTTCCGCATCTGATGAAATTTACGGTGGATTGGCTTTTTCGCCTGACGGAAATTTCGTTTATTTTAACCGTAATTCGAGAACAAACGATGCACAAGGCGCGATTTTCCGCGTTTCGTTCTTCGGCGGAATTCCCGAAAAGATCGTCGATCAAACGCAAGGCTGGCACAGCATTTCGCCTGACGGAACGAAGATTTCGTTTGTCCGCTGTTTTTATTCCGCCGAAGAATTTTGCTCTTTATGGATCGCCGACAGTAAAAACGGCAAAAACGAACGAAAGCTTGCCGCTTTTCCGCGACCGATCAGAATCGGCGACAACAGATTTTCGCCCGACGGGAAAACGATTGCTTTTGCGGTCGGACAATCGCAAAATCAAGCGAACGAATTCGGTTTGATGGAATTCAACCTTGAAAACGGCGAACAGCGCGAACTTTCGACCGAAAAGTTTTTCGACATAAAACGGCTTGTTTGGCTTCCCGGTAAAAGCGGCTGGTTGGTGACGGCTTCACGAACAAAAGGCAGAAATTTCCGCATTTGGCGCGTCGGCGAAAAGGATTCGATTCCACTCACGAACGATTCGGAAAGTTATGCGTCTTTGAGTTTGGACAATGATTTCAAATCGTTGGTTTCGACGCAGTTTAAGCCGGATTTTCGGCTCGAATATATAAACATCGAAAATCCTTTACAGCGAAAAGTTTCAGCGGAAGCCGAATCTGCTTCATTTTCGACAGACGGAAAGATCGTCTATTCTTCCGATAAATCGGGAAATTTGGAAATTTGGGCTTCGGAATTGAACGGCAATCGGCAAACGCAATTAACCAATAGTTCCGCCGAAGAAGTTCGTCCGATCGTTTCACACGATAACAATTTTATCTTTTTTGCGTCGAACCGAACGGGCGAAACGCAGGTTTGGCGAATGAACGCCGACGGCAGCGATCAAAAACAGATCACACAAAACGAAGGCGGTTTTCCGCTTTTCGTTTCGCCCGACGGAAGCCGGATTTTTTATCATCACGGGCGTTTGCGGACGATTTGGAGCGCATCAACCTATGGCGGCGACGAAAAATTGATTTTGGATAAAAGAAAATACGATTTCGGTTTTTCGCCCGACGGTTTGCGAGTCGTTTTTGCGGAAAACTTTGAAAACGGTAGAACGCTTGCCGTTTATTCGTTTACCGAACAGAAAATAGTAAAAACTTTCAAAATTCCCGACGAAAACAGCCGGATTTTAGAGATTGAATGGATGCCTGACGGAAAAAACGTGGTTTATGTTCTCAGCGGAAAATCTGAAAAACTCGGCGTTTGGCGACAAAATTTAAACGAAGAAAAACCGCAGAAAATTGCCGATTTCGACGACGAAGAAATTTCCGAAGCACTCGGTTTGGCAGTTTCGCCGGACGGCAAAGGTTTGCTCATCAGCCGCGGCGGTTGGCGGCACGATGCGGTTTTGCTGAAAGGTTTGAAATAAATCTCAAAACAAAGTTTCGATTTGCGCCGATTGAGCCGCCACAAAACTCGCGTTAAAATTTAGTTTTACAAACTGTCGAAAATATAAAAGGCAAAATATAAATAAAATTATGGCAAAAGCAGAAAAAGCAAAAGATAAATCAAAAAAATCAGATAAAAAATCGAACAAAAACATAACTACCGAAACCGCAACTTATTACAATTACATCGGCGGCGAATGGATCGAATCGGTTTCGGGCGAATGGTTTGAAAACGTCAATCCGGCGGACACGACCGATATTGTCGGACGTTTTCCGAAATCGAATCAGGAAGACGTAAACAACGCAGTTGCGGCGGCAAAAGCAGCGGCAACGCGTTGGCGCAGAACGCCCGCACCGAAACGCGCTGAAATTCTTTTCCGTCTGGCGCAGATTCTCGAACGCAACAAAGAAGCTTTTACCCGCGATATGACTCGCGAAATGGGCAAAGTTTTGAAGGAAGCCGGCGGCGATGTGCAGGAAGCGATCGACTGCACGTATTACACGGCGGGCGAAGGTCGCAGGCTTCACGGCTTTACGACTCCGGCAGAAATGAAGAACAAATTTGCGATGTGCGTTCGTCAGCCGGTCGGGATTTGCGGTCTGATCACGCCGTTCAATTTCCCGATGGCGATTCCTTCTTGGAAATTGATTCCCGCCCTCGTTTGCGGAAACACGGTCGTTATCAAATCGGGCGAAGATGTTCCGCTTTCGACAATTAATCTTGTCAAAGCCTGCGAAGAAGCGGGAATTCCGAAAGGCGTGATCAATGTCGTGAACGGTTTTTCAGAACCGGGCGAAACGCTTGTCAATCATAAAGACGTGCGCTTGATTTCGTTCACGGGTTCGACCGACACGGGCAGAATCATTGCCGAAGCTTGTGCGCGAAATAATAAAATTGTCAGCCTTGAAATGGGCGGAAAAAACGCGATCATCGTGATGGACGACGCCGACGTTGACAACGCCGTCGAAGGTTCGCTCTGGGGCGCGTTCGGAACTTCGGGACAACGCTGCACGGCTTCGTCGCGCCTTGTCGTTCACAAAAAAGTTTATAAAAAATTCTGCGAAAAATTGGTTGAAAAAGCGAAAAAATTGCGCGTCGGGAACGGTCTCGATCCGAAAACCGAAGTCGGTCCCGTCATCAATCAACAAGCGATGGACAAGATTTTGAATTACATTGAGATCGGTCAGAAAGAAGATAAAGCGACGCTCGCTTGCGGTGGAAACCGTCTGACGAAAGGCGAATATAAAAACGGTTATTTCATCGAACCGACCGTTTTCACGAACGTCAAACGCAATCACCGAATCGCGCAAGAAGAAATTTTCGGACCCGTTACGGTCGTGATTCAATTTGAAAATTTGGAAGAAGCGATCGACATCGTAAACGACGTTGCATACGGCTTGTCGTCGGCGATTTACACGCAGGACGTGAATCAGGCTTTCTACGCGATGCAGGAACTTTACACCGGAATTTGCTACGTAAATTCGGCAACGATCGG
The DNA here is from genome assembly GCA_036833775.1 of Pyrinomonadaceae bacterium. Classification (GTDB taxonomy): domain Bacteria; phylum Acidobacteriota; class Blastocatellia; order Pyrinomonadales; family Pyrinomonadaceae; genus JAJQRF01. Next base: position 9,040 of record DAITPE010000060.1, read on the forward strand.
CGCGGAAGTTCACCTGCCGTTCGGCGGCACAAAAGGAACCGGAAACGGTCACCGCGAAGCCGGAACGCAGGTTTTAGACATTTTCAGCGAATGGAAAGCACTTTACATTGATTATTCAGGCAAACTGCAAAAAGCCCAGATCGATGAAGTAGAGATATAATTGAAATGGGCGAAAGAAACGCTTTTGAGCGTTAAATTTGAAATAATTAGCTTTCCAATCTAAAACATTAAGCAGGTTTCGTTCTGAGCGGAAAAGGCATTGATTAGGAAAGTTCTATTGTCAAAGTGCAAAAGCGCGGGTTGAAAGCCCTCGCGCTTTTGCATTTTTTAAAATTAGCGGGCGAAAATGGATTGCACGGGAAAATCACCATTTGCGCCGAATGCGACAGCGGCGAATTGTCCATTTAATGAGTTAAGGCGATACCACACGCCGTTCGACGGACGGAAAATGCTGATGTCAGCTTTGCCGTCGCCATCATAGTCGGCTGCAACGGGTAAATCTCCGTTCGTGCCGAAAGAGGTGGCAGAAAATTGTCCGTTTGATGAATTCAAACGATACCAAGTGCCGTTTGAAGGGCGAAAGACAGAAATGTCAGCTTTGCCGTCGCCGTCAAAATCGGCGGCAGTCGGTTTGTCTTCCGCGCTTCCGAATTGAACGGCGGAAACTCCTTGCGTCGAGCCGTTGATATACCAAGTGCCGACCGACGGACGATAGACTGCGAGATCAGCCTTGCCGTCGCCGTCGAAATCCTGCGGAACGGGTTTGTCGCCGTTCGTTCCGAACGCGCTTGCGAAAAACGATCCGTCGGTCGAATTCAAACGATACCAAACACCGTTCGATGGTCGAAATACGCTAACATCAGCTTTACCGTCGCCATCGTAATCCGCCGCTGTTGGCAAATCGCCGTCCGCGCCGAACTGCACAGCCGTAAACGCCCCATTTGACGAATTGAGCCGATACCAACTACCCGTCGAAGGACGAAAGACGGAAATGTCCGCTTTACCATCACCATCAAAATCTGCCGCCATCGGAATATCTGAACTTGCCCCAAACCCGACTGCCGAAAACCCGCTCGTCGAATTATTCAAATACCAAATGCCGTTACCGGGACGAAAAACAACATTGTCCGATTTTCCGTCGCCGTCAAAATCAAGCTGTATATTTCCGTTATCAAGAGAGCCATTTGAATTTAACCTGTTAATATAATTTTGCACTCCTTGAGGAGTTGAACGCTGACCGGAAATCAAAACTTTATCGTCTTGTTGGATGCCAAAACCGCGCACAAGTTCTCCGGTTACATTTAGAGTGTTAAACGAATTATCCAATGAACCATTCGTATTAAATCTTTTCACAAATCCATTTGTGTTAGCTACAATTTTTCCGTTTTGTTGAATAATAAAATAAATGATTCCATCATCACCCGAACCTGTATTAAAGGATGAATCAATTGTCCCGTCAGTATTCAGTCGGGTTAATTTTTTAGAAGTGAATTCACCGTTAATTGCATAAACACTATTGCTGGCTAAAATTTTATCGTTTGGTAAAACTTTTAACTGACGAATGTAGTTTTCCCCTGCATTTGGGTTAAACGACGTATCTAGCGAACCATCTGTGTTAAGTCTTAGTAATCCTTTATTCTGTCCGTAATTACCTGCGATTATTATTTTTCCGTCGGATTGAACATCTATTGCATCTGGTCCAAAGCCTCCTATGTTTGTATTTGTATTCAAATATGTATTCAAATATGTATCATCTAATGTTCCATTTGAATTGAGTCTGGCGATTGTTCTGTAAGTTTGTCCGCCGACAACGTAAAAAATTCCCGAAATTATTATCTTTCCGTTCGACTGTAAAACCATATCAAAAACAATATTGCTTATGCTGGGCGGAACAAACGACGAATCAACTGTTCCATTTACATTGAATCGGGCAACACCGGAGGCTCCGGCGACTAAAATTTTCCCATCGGGTTGAACTATAGCTTTGAGAAGAAATGAACAACTTTGCTGCGTAGTAAAAGTCGCATCACGAGTGCCGTCAGGATTTAGCCTTGCCAGACAAGGTGATGATACTCCGTTCACAGTCGTAAAGCCGCCCGCGATTATTATTTTCCCATCTGGTAATCCAGTCGAAGCACCAACACCGCCATTCAATATTGGAGGGCGAAAATAACTTGCATTCGATTGTCCATTAACTGATGAAATCGCTCCGTAGAGTAACAGGAGAAGCAAACTTGTGTAAATTAAGTTTTTCATAAAATTTCCTATCTTCTTGATTTAAGAATTTGTTTAGTTTTTTATTTTGATAATGAAATAGACGTAAGCATTAACAGGTCTGGTTTCATCATTGCCGTATTCGCTCGTTCGTAAATCGGTCAGATGATAACCTGTATCATTATTTCCATCGGGACCGGGACTTCCGCCGCTAACGCCATTATTTTGACTGATTGACAAAAAATGCGTATGACGTTCGACCGAACCTATTTGATAACTTCCGGCATCGTCCATTGATGTTTCCATTTGTCCTGCTAATCTCACACGGTCGGCAACATTGGGGTCGTGGTAGCCGTCATTTCTATCGTCATTTACTCCGCGAAGAAAAACTCCCCGCAAATCGGGAAGGCAGAAAAAATCATTATGTAATCCGCGATCGTTATTCCATCTCGTTCCCAAAATTTCATACAAATCCGAATGTGCAGTTTTCATTAATTGTTTTCCGTTGCAAACTTTCCAATTTCTCGGTATCTCATTTGCATCTCCCGCCCAAATCAAAACAGTTCCGACGGGTAAATTATCTCCGATCATATTTCTATCTCCTTTTTGGTTTTCTAAATTTATAGTGTTTAAATTGCGTGAAAAGTGACACTTTTTTGATTTAATTTTTGTTGATATTTGGCTGAAATGTCCTTAAAAAACTCCAAATTTTCTCCAAATTTTGCGTTAAATTGCTGAAATTGCTATAATTCACCGAAAAATCTCAAATAAACGGCTAATATGTTCCACCAATTTCAATTCGGCGAATTCCGGCTCGATACGGAAGAAGAATATCTTTATCAAGGAAATGTAAAAATCAATATCAGCCGCCGTGCCGTTCAGACGCTGCGTTTGTTGGTTGCGAATCCGAATAAAATTATTACTAAACACGATTTTTTTGATACGGTTTGGGCAGACTCCTTTGTTGAAGAAGCTAATCTTTCGGTGGCAATCGCGGCGATCCGAAAAGTTTTGGGCGATGATCCGAAACACCCTAAATTCATTGAAAATTTACCGCGCAAAGGTTATCGCTTTATCGGCGATGTGCGAAAAATAGAGAAAAGTGAAAATGTTTCTGTCGCTTTTGTTAAAGACACGAACACTGCGGTAAAAACAAACTCTGATACAGAATCGGGTTTGAAAGCTGCCCGAAGAAAGTTTTCGCCGAAGTCTAAAATTTCAATTGCTCTTGCCTCAATACTGGCAATATTTGCTGTAATTTTCGGAATCGGTTATCAAAACTTCTCGAAAAGCGATCCGGTAACTTCAATTGCCGTTCTTCCTTTCGACAATCAAATAGAAGAGATCGAATTTGTTTCTGACGGACTTGCCGAAGCGGTGGCGAGTAATCTTGCGGAGTTTTCAAGTCTTCGTGTCATCAGCCGCAATTCGACCTTCCAATATAAAAACAAGAAACCGGACGCAATAACCGTCGGTCGGGAACTGAATGTTAGTGCTGTTTTGACCGGAAAAATTGTAAAACTCGGTGACAGAATAATTGTTAAAATCGAGTTGACCGATGCCGCAGCCAATCGTCTTCTTTGGAGTAAGGAATACGAAAAAACGATAGAAGACGCACTCACCTTACAGAAAGAGATGGTCAGTGACATTTCCGTTAATATAAATCCTGCTCTCCAACAAAATCGGCTTACCACGCGCGGAACGGATAACTCCGAAGCCTATCTGCTCTATCTCAAAGGTCGATACCATTGGAATAAGCGAACGGATGTTGGCAATAAAAAAGCTCTCGAATACTTTCAACAATCTCTAGACAATGATCCGACCTTTGCGCTTGCGTATGTCGGCTTGGCGAATTGTTATTCGCGGATCCAATGGATGCCGGAAAAAACAGTTAAAGAAAAAACAAATATTATCGAAGGGGCTGCCCTAAAAGCACTTGAACTCGATCCCAACCTCGGCGAGGCTCACGCAGTCATCGCCCTTAATCGGACTTATCATGGGTGGAATATGAAATCTGCCGCCGAACATTTTCGCCGCGCAATCGAGCTTAGTCCTCAATATTCGACTGGACATCACTGGTATGCTGAATTTCTGGCGATGCAGGGGCGATTCGAAGAAAGTTTTCGTGAATATGATGCAGCACTTGCGCTTGATCCGTTATCTTTTGCAATTATGAGCGACCGGGCTTTCAACTATTATTATGCCGAAAAATATGATCAAGCGATCGAAGAACTGAAAAAGATCGAGCAGATCAGCCCGGATTTTCAGAGAACTTATTACTATCTTTACTTTGTATATCAGGAAAAAGCGATGTTTGAAGAAGCCCACACAGTTCTTGGTAAACTTCATGCTCTTCAAAACGCTGCCGGTGATTTATCTGCCGACCGTTTGGCAGAATACAAATTATTTTCAGAGAAATCATTGACTGCTTTAAGGGAATCAGGAGTTGATGCATATTGGCAATCACGATTTGATTTTGAACTTTTCGATAACAATCGAGTTCCTCCCGGAATGGGGTTTGCGAGAATTTATGCAAAATTGGACAATTTTGATAAGGCTTTTGAATATCTGGAAAGAGATATTCAATACGGAGCTGCCGGAATTAATTGGATGAAAGTGTCGCCGGAATGGAAAAGACTGCGTTCTGATCCGCGATTTAATGATATGTTGAAGCGTATCGGACTAGAAGGAGAAAACCTATGACTGTCTTTTCTGCTCGTTGTCATTAGTATTTCGAGTTATTAATATATTCGGGCAAATTGCAAAAGCTCGGATCGATGAAGTTAAAATCTAAAAACAGCTGAATATTTTCAGTGAAAAGTCTGCGAAAATTAGAGTTTTCGCGGACTTTTATTTTCGCCGTATAAATATCGCTTCGATTGGGATAAGATATAAAAAACAATTTTGGCGAAGAGAAGTATGAAGAAATGTCTGAAATGCAATGAGGTTTATTATGACGAAACGCTTGTATTTTGTCTCGAAGACGGAACCGAACTGCGCAGTGTGAATAATCAATCGGCGGTTGCGACGGAACGATTTTCAGTTGATGAAAAGAGCATCGAAACGATGTTTGCTAACGGAAACGCCGAGCTTCCGAAAACAGTTGCGGCAAATGATGTCGAAACATTCAAACAAAATTCGCCGAATCAAACGCAAATTTCTTCATTAAAAGAAAAAGCGGTCGAAAAAGGTTATCGAACATTGGAAATCGGTTCGCTGGTTTTCGCGCTGGCACATAATTGGTGGCAATGGCTTTATGTCGAACGGCAAAATTACGGTTCGATTTCAGCCTTTTTATTTTCCACCGATTTTGTAATCTGGTTTTTATTGTTGGTCGCCGGAACCGTCGCGGGATTATTGACTTTGAAGTTTTCACGCAATAAAACGTTGGGTTATATAAGTTTAGTCATTTTAGCGATCAATTTTTTATTGATTTTGGTTCCTCATAAATAATATTTACAACACTTTCTGATTGCATCGAAAAAAACTAAAAAAATAACTGATAGCTTTTCTAATTTGAAAAAAAACGCGTAAAATCGGAAGATATAGTTTTTGATTATCACAGTATAATTTTGGAGAATTTATAAAAATGAAAATC
>DAITPE010000061.1:0-14732 GCA_036833775.1 Pyrinomonadaceae bacterium
TTAATTAACCACAGATTTACGCAGATAAACGCAGATAAAAATTAAATTAATTCATAAAAATCTGAGTTTATCTGTGTTCATCTGTGGATTAATTCCTATTTATTTCATCAATTTATCGGCTAACTGCAAAAACTCCTGAATTTGCGAATCCCAAAACTTCCAATCGTGTTTTCCGGGAAGCTGTCGAAATTCGTGCGGAACTTTCTTTTCGAGCAAAATCGCTTCAAATTCGCGGTTCGGCTGGATCAAAAAATCTTCTGTTCCGCAATCCATATACAAAAACGGCAATTCTTTGATCTTTTCGGGCGTGATCTCTTTGGCAAATTTGTAAATATCGTTATCCTTGCGTGTTTGACTGTCATCTTCGCCGTAAGCCGAAGTGACAGAATCGGTCAAAGCCTTCCAGCCGTTGTTGCCGAGCGTTTTCACGCTCCACGAAGCCGCCGGAAGTGCGCCGCTGAAGCTTCCCGCGACGACGAACATTTGCGGATATTTCAAACCGAATTTCAAAGAGCCGTAACCGCCCATCGAAAGTCCCGCGATCGCACGATGTTTGCGGTCGGTCAGAGTGCGGAAATTCTTGTCGATTTCGGGAACGAGTTCTTTGACGATGTAGCTTTCGTATTTGTCGTTCGGAAGTGTTGCGCTGTCGGTATACCAACCGTCGTTGCCTTCGGGCGTGACGATGATGTAATTGTATTGCAGCGCGTAATCGCTCAATTTCGTGTTGTTCGTCCAATTATCGAAATGTCCGCTCAAACCGTGCAAAAGATAGATCACGCCGAAACGCTTATCTTTCGCCTTTTCATAATCAGCAGGTAAAACAATGCGATACGGCATTTCACGCGCCATCAATTTGCTGTTCAATTTTAACGATCGAACATTTGCGGCAGTCGGTTTCGTTTCGGCTTTTTGAGCAAAGATCGGCGAAACGAATGCCGAAAAAACCAACAAAAACCACAAAAATCGTCTTGATTTCAATTGTTTCATTGTTTTAACCGAAAATCTTCTTAAACCAGCCGTCCGAATCTTTCTGCGAAACTTGCGCCAATTCGCCCGCGTCGAGCCAAACACCGTGGCAGTTGTTGCAAACGTCGATCTTGATGCTTTCAAAATCTGTTTCAAACAAAATGCCGTCGCATTTCGGGCATTTAAGTTCTGTTTCTTTTGAACTTTCTTCCGAAAGTTTCGCTTTCATTTTCTCGATCAATTCTTGTTCTTTTTGACGAAAATATTCGTTTTCCAGAGCACGACCGCGGTCGTCTAATGTGTATTCAGGCATTAAATTATTTCTCCTTAATTATAAAAACTGCTTGGTTTAAAAATTAACAGACTGTTGCCCGAGTTTCAAAATTCATTGTTTGAAACTGACTGTTTATTTAAATTTTGATTGAAATTTTAAGCTTCGGTCTTATGAATCGAACGCATTCTTTGTCGCGCTTTTTTGGCGCGGCGAATCGTGTTGCGGTTTTTGAAATTGTTTTCCGCCCAATCTGAAACTTGTTTGATCGGATGCCATTCAAATTGTTCCGAAGGCGTAACTTCGCTCGATGCTTCCTGCAATTTCAAGGTTCCGATGCCGACCGAAAGAATCAGAATATTAAATAAAATTCCGGCAGTAATCACCATCCAACCCGGCGCAAGACCGACTTGAGCGCGATTGACAAAAGTCTGCAAATCGATCGCGGGCGACGGATGAATGTAAACTTTCAAAGCCCAACTCAACGCGAGCAAAACGAAAATCCACATATAATTGGCGCGCAGACGGCGACCGATCGCTTCCATTTCGCTGATCGTAAAATGCGGCGTTAAAAGATCGGTTGCAATATGGTCAGCCCATTCTTTATCGGGCGGAATCGTGCGGTGCGAAAGCATCGGCGCAAAATATCCGGTTTCCAAAATGCGGACGCGATTCGCCCAAACTTCGTAATAACGATAACGCCGCGCTTCCATAAAAAGAAAGATCGAAACGAGAATCGAATTGATCGGAATCGCAAAATGCGGATTGTCCGGCGAGCTGAAAACGAACGAAAGTGTTGCACCGGCAGTAATTACCGCCCAGTTTGTCGTCGCATCGAGACGATTTCGCCAAACATTCGAACGCTGCACTTCGCCGCGATAAAAATGAACCATCGCCGTATTGAATTCTGACGGCGAAAGTTTTTGCGGAATTGTCGCGGGCGTGGCTTTCGGTTTTTCGTGACGGGCGCGGACTTCATCAGCAAATTGCTGAAACGAAGCAGGCACATTCGTAATATGTATGTCTTCGTCGGCTGATTCCGTTTCAAACCGATTGTCGTCTCTCATAGCTTGTTTAGGAAGAGTATTTTGTGAAAGTGCGCGTATTACTCTCACAAGTTATAGATTTTACACTTTATCCTTTTGGTTGCAAAGATTTTCTTCAATTTTAAAGTTTATTTTGTGTTTTCCGGTTCGGCAAATTTTTTAGTTTTCCGCTAAAATTTTTTCGTGACAATCGAAACTGACGAATTTTGGATGAATGAAGCGATCAAAGCCGCGATCGAAGCCGAAACGCTCGGCGAAGTTCCAATCGGCGCGTGTTTGATTTCCGAAACGGGCGAAATTCTCGCCGTCGCCGGAAACCGCACGATCATCGACAGCGATCCTACCGCACACGCCGAAATTCTTGCGCTTCGTGAAGCCGCAAAAAAAATTGAAAATTATCGGCTCGTAAATTCAACGATCTATTCAACGATCGAACCTTGCGCAATGTGCGCCGGTGCGCTTGTCAACGCTCGCGTCAAACGCCTTGTTTACGGCGCAAAAGACGAAAGATTCGGCGCAGTCGAAACCGTTTTTCGAATCTGCGACAATGAAAAGTTAAATCATCGTTTGGAAATAGTTTCGGGCGTTTTGGAAGAAGAATGCCGTAAATTGATGCAGGGTTTTTTCAGAAAAAAACGTGAAATTCAAAAATTGCTGAAAATTCTTGCGAATCAGACTTGAAAATTTTTATGATTCGCAGTTAAACTTATTAATTCGCGGAGAGGTGCGAGAGTGGTTGAATCGGACAGTCTCGAAAATTGTTGTACCTTAACGGGTACCGTGGGTTCGAATCCCACCCTCTCCGCCATAAAAATTTCGGATTGATGATTGCGGATTTTGGATTGAAAAATCCGCTTTATCTTTGAAAAAACAAAGTTCGGAAAGGTGCAAGAGTGGTTGAATTGGCAGCATTGGAAATGCTGTGAGCCTTAACGGGTTCCGTGGGTTCGAATCCCACCCTTTCCGCCAGTTCGATTTCGGATTGGTGATTTCGGAGTTCGGATTGAAAATAAATCCCAAATCTCAAATTCACAATCCCAAATCACAATATGGCTTCAGGCTCCGCACAAGGTTTGAGTTGCGAACTCCGCTAGGCGAGGAATCGAGCAACGGTAACAATTTCAGCTTGTGTTGCGGTTAAGTCTGAAGCCTCCAATTTTTTTAATCAAAAAAGCTAGAGTCTTAGAACTCTAGCTTTTTTATTTTGATATTGCGCATTTTTACGGAACAAATGCGGAAGGAACCGCGATGTCTCCGCTTTGTCCCCAACTTACTGCAGCAAATCCGTTATTCGAACTTTGCAGTTCATACCAATTTCCGTTTCGGAAAACGGCAACATCGGTTTTGCCGTCGCCGTCATAATCTGCCGCGACGGGTCGGTCGCTTGAAATACCAAAGCTGACGGCTGAAAAACCGCTTGTCGAACGCTGTTGATACCAAGTTCCGCTTGATGGTCTGTAAACCGAAAGGTCTGATTTTCCGTCACCATCATAATCGCCGATGGCAGGTAAATCGCCGTTCGCTCCGAATTGTGCGGCATTAAAACTGTTATCAGAACTTTTCAGCCAGTACCAAGTTCCGGTCGCACCGCGAAAAACTGCGATGTCATCTTTATTGTCGCCGTCGAAATTGGCTATTAAAGGCACATCGCCGTTCGTGCCGAAATTTACGATTCGTGTCGCGCCAAACTGGCTTTGCTTGATATACCAATAACCGTTGACTGGATAAAACACCGCTATGTCGGCTTTTCCGTCGCCGTCAAAATCGCCCGGACGCGGCAAGCTGTCCGAAGTTCCGAATTGCTGTGCCGAAAATCCACCATCCGAGCTTCTTAAAATATACCAAGTCGCATTTGCAGGACGAAAAACTGCCGTGTCCGTTCTGCCGTCGCCGTCGTAATCCGCCGGAACGATCACATCACCCGTTTGCCCGAATGCCGCCGATCTTAACGAATTATTCAAACTTTGCAAAATATACCAATTGCCGCCGCGAAAAACCGCTGAATCAGCCTTTCCGTCGCCGTCGAAATCGAATGCCGTATTGTTAGCCAACGTCGAAGTATTTTCTCCCAAGTATTTTGCAATCGCAAGATCGTTATCAGTTCCGTTAGAAGCCGAGCCGACCGCGAGGATATTGCCCTCTGCTGTCTTTTCGAGATTATAAATCACGTTATCGCCCGAAACTATCGGCGTAATAACCTTACCACTGTCGCCGAAGCCGACATCGAGAAAACCGTTTGAATTAAATCTGGCGAGCGCGAACTTTTTGTTTGTTTGCGTGATGCCGCCGCCGAGAACTATTTTTCCGTCTGTTTGCAGAATCAAACCTTTGCCCGATGATCCTGTGACATTCGTACCGAAAACAGCCGCATTCCAACCGTTATTCCCGAAGCTTGTGTCAAGAGTTTTGTTCGCATTAAATCGCGCAACAGAAAACACTCCGCCGAAAACGATTTTTCCGTCCGGCTGAATTGCAATTTTTTCGATTTGGATCGGTGATGAAATTTCAGGCGAACTGCCATCGGGTGTAAGGTCGGAGTTGTAACGAATCCAAACTCCGCTCGCTCCGCCTGCAATTAGTTTTCCGCCGACAACGATTTGCCCGTTGCTCTGAATCGCAACTGCATTTCCGTAATAACTGACCGGACCGCTCGCACTTCCTGCAACTGCAAAATTATCCAGTGTCCCGTCGGCATTGAATCTCGCCGTCAACAATCTCTGGATTCCGTTGACCAAATATCCGGCAATGACGATTTTGCCGTCCGCCTGAATCGCTACATCATTAAATCTGACAATAGTATTCGAATTAAAGGAATTCGTAACAAATCCTGCTCCGCCACCGAAACTCGTATCCAAAGTACCGTCCGAATTAAAACGCGTGATTTGTCCGCTGCCGAATGCAGTAGCTCCATCATCACCGCGCCCGACAACGACAATTTTTCCGTCGCCTTGAATTGCGACCGCGTAACCTTCCTGATAGCCCGCAATCGGAATCACGACTTTTCCGCCGACACCGAAACTGTTGTCTAAAGTTCCATTTGAATTGTAACGCACTAAGGAAATATCAGTAGTTGAACCGTTTTGCGTATGCCCCGCAACAATGATTTTCCCATCCGCTTGCACAGCTAAATCATTGGCTTCGTCATTGCCCGTACCAACCGGCGTTATTGTTTTTCCGCCAGTGCCGAACGTCGTGTCAAGATCGCCCGGTGCGGCGTTAGAAATCAAACTGAAAATGGATATTAACGAAAAAAAGAAAATGATTCTTTGGAGATTTTTAAGATTTGTCGGTTTTGAAAACATTTTGCCCTCTTGAAATTTGAATGAAAACTCGTTAGTTTGGAATGCTGTTCACGTGTAAAAAGCAATAAATTATTTGTTTACTGCGAAATAATACTACTGAATTGTTTGCAAAATCAATATTTTTTGTGCAAATCGCAACTTCGAAACAGTTTTGCTCAAATTGAATAAAACGGATAAAATCAAATTCGAATGTCCTACCAAGTTATAGCAAGAAAATGGCGTCCGCAGACTTTTGAGGAAGTTACGGGACAAGAAGCGATTACGCAGACTTTGCGCAACGCGATCGAACACGATCGGCTTCATCACGCGTATCTTTTTTCGGGTGCGCGCGGCGTTGGCAAAACCACGACGGCGCGTCTTCTTGCAAAGGCTTTGAATTGTCATAAAACGCAGAAACCGAATCCTCAACCGTGTTCTTTTAACGACGAAAACGCCTGCGCTTCGTGCAAGGAAATTTCGGAAAGCCGTTCGATCGACGTTTTGGAATTTGACGCGGCTTCGCATACGAAAGTCGAAGAAATCCGCGATATTATACTTGAAAGCATCAACATTGCTCCGGCGCGTGATCGTTATAAAATCTTCATCATCGACGAAGTTCATATGCTTTCGACTTCGTCTTTCAACGCGCTTTTGAAAACTCTCGAAGAACCGCCGCCGAATGTCGAATTTATCATGGCGACGACCGAGCTTCACAAAGTTCCCGATACGATTCTTTCGCGCTGTCAGGAATTTGAATTTCGCACGATTGCTGTCAACAAGATTTTTGAACGCTTAAAACTTATCGCCGAAGCTGAAAAAGTCAACATTGCGGACGAAGCTTTAAAGGAAATCGCGCGTTCGGGCGAAGGTTCGATGCGCGATGCGCAATCTAATTTCGATCAAGTCATCAGCTTTTCGGGCGAAAGAATCGAAGTCAAAGATGTCACGACGGCGTTGGGTTTGGCGGGCGCGGAAATGCTCACGCGGATTGCGACGGCGATTTCCGAAAACCAGCCTAAAGAAGCACTTACGGTTGTTGACGAACTGATTTCTCGTGGTCAGGATTTGCGTAATTTTTCGCGTGATTTATTGAGTTTTTTCCGTGATCTGCTCGTTTTCAAAATGGCTGGCGATGCAGATAATTTGCTCGACACGGCGATTTTGAACCGCGAAGAAATGCAGAAATATTCCGCGCCGTTTTCGGAGTCGGACTTGATTCGTTTTTTCAATTCTTTAAGCGAAACCGAAACGAAATTGAAAGAAGCGACGCAAACGCGTTATGTTCTCGAAATTGGTCTCGTAAAATTGATCGAAATGCGCCGCGTTTCGCCGATCGAAAAACTGCTCGAAAGAATCGCCAAACTCGAATCGGCGATTTCAAACGGAAATTTGCAAATCGATTCGGGAACTGCTCCTTCAAACGTAATTCCGATACAGGAAAAAAAAACTCTGAATTCTGAATCGAAGTCGAGAAATTACAATTTTTCGAGCGGCGAAGTTCCTTTTGAGGTTAATCAGACTTCAAACGTGAGTTTCAAATCAGAAGTTTCGACCGAAATCGTCACGGCAAATGCTTCCTTTGAAAAAGTCGAAATTGTTGAAACAAAGATCGAAAATCCCGTTTTTGAAGAACCGCCTTTTGACAATTTTCCCGAACCGACCTTTTCAGAAACTGAATTTTTCTCGGCAAAACCGATCATTTCGGAAGATTTTTTAAGTTCGGTAAAATTCAAGCTTCCGCCGATCTCGTCTGAAGAACTCGAACATTTTGACGACAACAAGCTCGATGACGCTTACGAAAACAAATTGTCGAGAAACGGCGACAACCTTTTTCCGATAAAAAACGCTGAGACTTTAGTTCAGATACTGCTTGGCGGAAGCATTTCTCAAACCGAAAATCATTTTGAAACTTCAAACGGAAACGGAACTGCCGCCGCGCCTGCAAAAGCAAAACCTGTTTTCGAAATTCCGAATTTCGATGAAGATAATTCACCAATCGAACTTCCTGTTTTATCTGAAAATCCGACGCAGGAAGAGCTTCTTGCTTACGCCCATGCGCATCCGCTGGTCAGAAAAACTTTGAGAATCTTTCGCGGAAAGATAATCGAAGTAAAAAAATTGGAAGATTAAAACTTTTCGGAACAAAATCCCTTCTGTTTCGTTATTAACTTGCGGAGGTAATTTTACTAATGCGAGAACCTTGGATAGCAGGAATTTTAAGTTTTTTGATACCCGGATTGGGACAGATTTATAACGGACGAGTAATTATTGGAATTATTTGGTTAATTTTGACAGGTTTTTCATGGATCGGATCAGCCGGAACACTCGGCTGGGTCGTGCATATCATCGCCGCGTGGTGTGCATACAGTTTTGCGAAAGATAACCCTGTAAGATAAACGAGTTTCTTCATACAATCCTCCTTGATGCCCGATGTTTGCCGACATCGGGCTTTTTTTAATTTTCCAAATAAGTTTTTTTCGAGTAAGATAAATTGCAGATGTCAGATTTTGGTTGTTTGACGGACGAATCTTTCGAGCGTCCATAGCAAGTTTTCTGCGTCTTTTTTTTATGGTCAAAGAAGGAATTCCATTTGTTGTCGGATGTTTATTGCTCGCAGCAATTTGTCTTTTGCTTTTTCTCACTTTCGGCAGCGTTATTTTTATTGCAGGAATCGTTTTGTTTATTGCGCTTGCAGGATTTATGGCGTATTTTTTCCGCGATCCGCAACGCACGATCCCGAATGAAGCCGACGTCGTTATTTCAGCCGCCGACGGACGCGTGACGCGCGTCGAAGACCGCGAAAACGGCAGATTCGTGAGCGTTTTTCTTTCGCCGCTCGACGTACACATCAATCGCGCGCCGATCGCCGGAAAGATCGTTAAGGTCGATTACATCAAAGGCAAGAAAAATCCCGCAACGAGCGATGAAGCGAGCTTGATTAACGAACGAAACGCGATCACGATCGAAGGCGAAAAGATAACCGTGATCTGTACGCAAATCGCCGGAATCGTGGCGCGACGCATTGTTTGCTGGAGCAAATTGGGCGATAATCTCGGCATCGGCGAAAAATTCGGGCTTATTAAATTCAGTTCAAGAACTGATCTTTTAATGCCGAAAAATGTTGAAGTTTTGGTCAAGGTCGGCGACCGCGTGGTCGGCGGTGAAACGATAATTGCCAGATTAAAAAGTTAAATTCAGAAAACAGAATTTCAATTTTTCGCGGCGGAAATGTATAATTTCCAAATTTGGAAGTGATTCTGCTTTCAAATTCCCCTTTTTTCAAATATGGAAACCGAAGATAACAAACCGCCTCATAAAGGCTTAAAGAAAGGTCTTTACCTGATTCCGACTGCTTTCACGGCGGCAAATGTCGGCATGGGATTTTTGGCAGTTTTGTATTCGATTCGCGGTTTTCACACGGTCTATTCAAACCCCGAAACATCCGCTTATTACTTTAATTTCGCGGGAATTGCGATCGGTTTGGCGATTCTTTTCGATACTTTGGACGGTCGCGTGGCGCGAATGACGCGCACGGCGACCGAGATCGGCGTACAGTTCGATTCCCTCGCAGACGTTTTGACTTTCGGGATTGCACCGATCGCGCTGATTTACAGTTGGGCGATCGCGCCGACATTCGATGAACAAAGTTCGGCTTACGCTTTCGGGGTTTTTCTGCTTTTTATGTATCTGATGTGCGGCGCGTTTCGGCTGGCGCGGTTTAATCTGCAAGCGACCAGACCGCGCGTTTTGATCGAAGGAACGCCGAAAGTCGATAAGAAAAACTTTGTCGGACTTCCGATTCCGCCCGCCGCCGGATTGATGGCTTCGATCGTGCATTTTGCGCCGAAACCTCTAAATGCTTACGGCGAAGGAATGGGACAGTTTTACGCCTATTTAATGATGATTTTGCTTGCCGTTTTGGGTTTATTGATGGTCAGCACTCTGCGTTATTCGAGCTTCAAATCGAAAGGAACGGGCAGACGAAATCTTTATCTTATTTTACTTATCGCGGCGGTCGGAATGCTGATCTGGCTTTATTCAAAATACGTTTTGATTGGGCTTTCGATAATTTACGTTTCACACGGAATCTTCTGGTATTTAGCAACTTTGCTTCGCCCGAACCGAAAAGTCGAAGCTGAAGCTTAAGAGTTTTTGCCTGCGAAAGAAACGAAAAGAACGAAAAAATAATTGTTAATGGAAAATGGTTAATTGTTAGTTTTTATTACTAACAATTAACCATTTTTTTATTTTCGTTTGTTTCGTTTTTTTCGCAGGCAGTATTTTTCTATTGAACGATCTTCGCGCTTTCGGATTTTGCCCAATCGCAGACGATCTTAATATCTTCTTCGCTCATTTTCGCGTCGCCGTGAATCCACAAATACGACGGCAAAGGCATTTCCTTCGATTCGATCTGTTCGCAGATTTCGTCTAATTTACGTTTTTTGCGGCGGTTTTCATAAGTGTTCCAAATTGAAAAATTCAATTCGTGCCTGCCTTCGTCGATGTGATCTTTCAAAAACCAAGCCGACGGCTGAATTTTCGAATACCACGGATATTTCGTTTCGTTCGAATGACAATCAGCACACGAACGCGCCAAAACCGTTTTCACATTGTCGGGAATCTGCATCGAATTTTCGATCTTATCTGCCGCATTTACGGGCGGATTCGTGAAATCGGGACGAATAAATTGAATCACGATAAAAGCAAGCAGCAAAACACCGAAAATCGCTAAAATAATTTTCTTGACCATTGCTGAATCTTAATCAATTTCTAGATCACAAGCAACAAAAAAGGAGAAAACTTTTCAGGCTTGCTCCTTTAATTTCAAAAACTTGTCTTATTTCCCGTAACTCACGCGCCAGATTTTCTTTGCACCGTCGTCGGCGATAAGCAGCGAACCGTCCGAGTTTACAAGAAGCCCAACAGGTCTGCCCCAAACTTTGTTTGAATCTTCGCTCGGCAGCCAACCCGTCAGGAAATCTTCGTATTGATTTGCGACGAGTTTTCCGTCTTTGAAACGAACGCGAATGATCTTGTAACCCGTCAGTTTTTCACGATTCCAAGAACCGTGAAGCGCGACGAAAGTATCGTTTTTATATTCGTCGGGAAACATTTTCCCATCGTAAAAAGTGATGCCGAGCGCGGCTGAATGCGACGTTAAAAGCACGTCGGGAACGATCGATTTTTTCACGAGTTCGGGATTTTCGCCTTTTCTGCGCGGTTCTTCGTTTTGTCCGATATACGCGAAAGGATAACCGTAAAACGCGCCGTCTTTGACGCTCGTCACGTAATCCGGCACGAGATCGTCGCCCAAACCGTCGCGTTCATTGACCGCCGTCCAAAGTTCTTTATTTACGGGATTCCAAGCCAAACCGATCGGATTTCGTAAACCCGAAGCGAAAAGTCTGTAGCCTGTGCCGTCGGGATTATATTCCGAAATCGCGGCGCGGCGTTCGTCTTTTTCGGGATCGACGTTGCCGCTCGAACCGATCGAAACATAAAGTTTTTTGCCGTCGGGCGAAAACAAAATGTTGCGCGTCCAATGTTGATTGTAGCCGCCTTCGGTCAAAGTAATAATTTTTTCGGGTTCGCCTTCGGCTTTCGTTTGTCCGCTTTTATATTTGAAACGCACAACCGAATCGGTATTTGCGACATAAAAATAATCCTGCCAAAAAGCCATTCCGAACGGCTGCGAAAGTTTGTCCGAAAAAACGAAACGCTCTTCGGCAACGCCGTCTTTATTTTTATCGCGCAGAATAATCACCGAATTTGCACGCGAATCCGCCAGAAAAACGTCGCCGTTCGGCGCGAGCGTCATCCAGCGCGGATAACGCAAATCGCCTTCGGCAAAGACGTTGATCTTAAAACCTTTCGGCAAATTCAATTTCGCATCGGCGGGCTGTTCGATAACTGACGAACCTTTCACCGCACTTTCCGTCGAATAAGGTGCGGGCAATTTTTTCGGATCATAACTATAAACCGCCGGTTTGTCGAAATTTACGACTTGCGGCAGTTTTTTCTCCGAAGTTTCGCTCGTCGCCGTTTTTGTTTGGCAAACTGCCGTCAATAAACTAAACTGTCCAATAAAAATAGCTAAAATTGTCTTTTTAAACATAAAAGTTCCCTTTTGAAAATGTCTGAAATATTATCGCTTAATGTTCAGCATAAACATTCCGAACGGCAAAACACAAGTTTTGTCGGCGAATACGGCGAAAAGCTCGCCGCCGAATTTTTGTCGAAAAACGGTTACAGATTGGTTTTGGCAAATTTCAAAGTTCCCGTCGGCAGAAACATTCGCGGCGCACAGGTGACGGGCGAAATCGATCTGATCGCGCTCGAAAAAAATGTGCTTTGTTTTATCGAAGTTAAAACGCGTTCGAGCGATGAATTTGCCGCGCCGATCGCCGCCGTCGATCTTCGCAAACAGCGTCAAATCATACGAACGGCGCGGATTTACCGTAGAATTTTTAATTTACACAATCAAGCATTTCGTTACGATGCGGTCAGCATTGTTTTAGGCGGCGAAGATAAACCGCAGATCGAGATTTATAAAAATTTTTGGAACGAATCGAAATTCAGGAAAAAAACTTGGAATGATGAAATTTGGTGATTTTGTCGGGAACATTTCGATTTTTATTTCCGTAAGAATTTGAGCAAACAGTCGTAAATAAATTTTATAATCGAACAATTTAAGGATTCTAAACTTATGAAAAAACTATTTCTTTTGGCGATTTTAGTAATTTCGTGCGGAGCTTTTTCCGTGTCGGCACAACTTCCGGCATTGATCGACCGCGAAGCATTTTTCGGAAATCCCGAATACGCCGGAGCGCAGATTTCGCCCGACGGCAAATATATTTCTTTCGTCAAACCGCTGAAAGGCACTTTGAATGTTTGGGTGAAAGAAGCAAATGCGCCCTTCGATTCGGCAAAACCCGTCACGAACGATATGGCGCGACCGGTTCGCAACTATTTCTGGTCGCGTGACGGAAAATATATTTTGTATGTGCAGGACAAAGGCGGCGACGAAAACTTCAATGTTTACGCGGTCAATCCTTCGGAAAAACCTGCAGCGGGCGCAGAAGTTCCGACGGCGCGAAATATCACCGACGGCAAAGGAATTCGTGCGATGATTCAATCGGTTCCCGATTCCGATCCCGACGCGATCTACGTCGGCATCAACGAACGCGACAAGGCTTGGCACGATCTTTACAAAGTTAAAATCTCGACCGGCGAACGCACTTTGATCGCTGAGAACAAAGACCGTTATCAAGGAATGATCTTCGATAATGCCGACAAATTGCGGATGGCGGTTCGTTCGGCGCAAAACGGCGATACTGAAATTTTACGCATCAACGCGGACGGTACTTCGACGAAAATTTATTCGTGCAACACTTTTGAAAGTTGTGCGCCGATTCGTTTTCATAAAGACAACAAACGCGTTTATATCCAATCGAACAAAGGCGATGCCGATCTGATCTCGCTTTATTTGATGGATGCCGAAACGGGCGCGACGACGCTCGTTGAAAGCGATCCGATGAAGAAAGTCGATCTCGGCGACGTGTCGTTTTCAAACATTTCAAAGGAAATAATCGCAACTACCTACGAAGACGACCGCGAAAAAATCTATTGGAAAGATAAAAAATACGAGAAGATTTACAACAAGATCAAAGAGCGGCTCGGCGACCGTGAAATTGCGATCGGCTCGAGCACGAAAGACGAAAAGAAATTTATCATCACGACATACAGCGATGTCGATCCGGGAACGGTTTGGTTTCACGACACCGAAAGCGGCAATCTTTCGACGCTTTATCAAGTCCGCGAAAAATTAGACCGCAAATCGCTCGCGCCGATGAAAGCCGTTCGATATAAATCTTCCGACGGTTTGGAAATTCCCGCGTATTTAACGCTTCCGAAAGGTGTCGAAGCAAAAAATCTGCCGACGATCATCGTTCCGCACGGCGGACCTTGGGGACGCGATTCGTGGGGTTACAGCGGAATGGCGCAGTTTTTGGCAAATCGCGGTTACGCCGTTTTACAACCGAATTTCCGCGCTTCGACGGGTTACGGCAAGAAATTTTTGAACGCCGGAAACAACGAATGGGGACAAAAAATGCAGGACGACATCACTTGGGGCGTGAAATACTTGGTCGAACAAGGAATTTCAGACCCGAAACGCGTCGGCATTATGGGCGGAAGTTACGGCGGATACGCGACGCTTGCAGGCGTGACTTATACGCCTGACACTTATGCGGCGGCGGTTGCGATCGTTGCGCCGTCGAATCTGCAAACTTTGCTCGAATCGATTCCGCCGTATTGGGAAGCGATTCGCGCCGTTTTTTACAAACGAATGGGCGATCCGAACACGCCTGAAGGTTTGGCGCAGATGAAACGTCAATCGCCGCTTTATTCGGCTGACAAAATTAAAACGCCTATGATGGTCGTGCAAGGCGCAAACGATCCGCGCGTCAATAAACGCGAAGCGGATCAGATCGTCGTCGCTCTGCGCGATCGAAATTATCCGGTCGAATACATTGTCGCACCCGATGAAGGTCACGGTTTTGCGCGTCCGGTCAACAATATGGCGATGTATGCTGCGGCGGAAAAATTCCTTGCGAAACATCTCGGCGGACGTTTTCAGGAAACGATGTCGGCGGAAGTTGCGACGCGTTTGAAGGAAATCACGGTCGATCCGAAAACCGTCACGCTCAAAAAAGCGGCTGATATGAACGCCGCGCCGGGAGCGAATGTTACCGGAAAATGGCTGATGTCGGCTGAAGTTCCTGGACAAGTTCTCGAAATCACTTTGGATTTGAAACAAGACGGCGCAAACGTCAGCGGCTCGATGGTTTCGATGCTCGGCGGCGGAACGGTCGAAAAAGGTGTTGTCAGCGGAAACAATTTTTCGGCAATCGCCAACGTCGATGTCAACGGTCAATCGATGCAGATAAAAATGGACGGCAAGCTCGACGGCGATAAAATGACTGGAACGATCGTCGCGCCGGGTTTACCCGAAATCCCGTTCACGGCGGCGAAAGCCAAATAAAACTGAGGCAATTTACAAAAAAAATGTGGAAACAAGTTTAGTGTTTCCGCATTTTTTATCTCATAAATACCAAAGGCATTTTTAGCGAAAATTTAAGCCTGTGCAAAATAAAAAAGCCGTTT
>DAITPE010000062.1:0-14717 GCA_036833775.1 Pyrinomonadaceae bacterium
CGTAAATTTATCTTGAAAATGCAAATGGAACAGGCTGATCGTTGTTCGCGCCGAATTGAATGCCCGTAAATCCGTTTTGGCTCTGCAAAATATACCAGCTTCCGTTCGACGGACGAAAAACTGCAATGTCTGTTTTTCCGTCGCCGTCAAAATCGCCGACGCTCGGCAAATCTTCGCTTATTCCGAAATTCGTCGAGAAAAATTGTCCGTTTCCCGAATTCAAACGATACCAAGCTCCGTTTGCAGGTCTGAAAACGGAAATGTCCGATTTTCCGTCGCCATCGTAATCGCCCGGTGCAGGAATATCCGTGCTAATACCGAAGTTTACGGCTGTAAACTCTCCGGTCGAACTTTTCAGATAATACCAAGCTCCCGAAGATTGGCGATAAACCGTGATGTCGGTTTTGCCGTCGCCGTCAAAATCGGCAATCAAAGGTTTGTCGCCGTTTTGCCCGAATTGAACGGCAAAAAATTGATTGTTCGAACTGTTCAGCCGATACCAGCTTCCCGCCGACGGACGAAAAACGCAAATGTCCGATTTTCCGTCACCGTCATAATCGCCGGGACGCGGCAGATCGCCGCTGCTTCCGAATGCAACCGATGAAAATGAACTATCGCTGCTTCTCAAAATATACCAATTTCCGTTGCGAAAAACGGCAATGTCGGTTTTCCCGTCACCGTCGTAATCTGCCGGAGCAATCAGATCGGTTGCGATTCCGAAACTGCTCGCAAAAAAGCTTCCGTTTGAACTGTTTGAAACATACCAAGCCCCATTCGACGGACGAAAGACAGAAACATCCGTTTTGCTGTCGCCGTCGAAATCGAATGCGGCGCGACGCGGCGCGTCAAACGTCCAAAAACCGCTCTGCAAATTGAAGTTTCCGCCCGCCGAAGTTTGTCCGGCAAAAGCCTGACCGATCGTATTTACGAGCGTGAAGTTTCCGCTTGTCGCCACGCCGCCGCCCCACGATGCGATTTCTTTTTCTTCGTAAGGCGGAACGATGCCGCCGACCCATTCGATCGGCTGTCCGGCAGTTGTCGGCACACGTCCCAAAACTCCGCCGCCGTTGGCATCGATTTTGTAAATTCCGGTGGTGTTATTGAGTTTTGCGGCGTTGTAAATGATCGTGTTGTCCTGCGACCAAACCAAACTGTATGTAAAACCCGAGCCTGCCGGAACGGTGACGTTCGTCAACTGCGTTTTGCCTGTGCCGTCGGGTTTGATTTTGAAAAGATTCAAAAAGAAATACGGACCGGTGCGGCAGCAAGGGTTAATGTAAAGCGCATAGGAAATCCATTGCCCGTCGTTCGACCACGACGGTGCAAGATCGAGAAAGGTCGTGTTCGGAATTTTCTGCAAATTCGTGCGGTCGTAATTCAAAGTGTATAAACCGCCGATGTCAACCGGAAAATCGTCGTAGTTTTGCGCCGCGATCAAAAAATCGCCGCCGCGCACCGACGGATGACCGAATCCCTGAATCGGAATCTGCGTCCCGTAACAAATCGCCGTCGCGCCGTTAGTGTTCAGATTGCACATTTGCGCGTTGCCGTCGGCGACGATTTGCAGATTCGCGCGATTGGTTTCGGGCGAAAAAAAGGCTCCGGTCGAGCCGCCGTTTTGACTAGCGATGAGCGTTTCAACTCCGGTCGCCAGATCGCGGATGAACCAACCGAAACCGCCTTCAAAACCACCTGAGCAGGAAACATTCGACGCCCAACGCTTGAAGAGAAGTTTGCGACCGTCCGGCGAAATGCGCGGATGTCTGCCGAATGTCACGAATCGATCGTTCGAGCCATCCTGCCCGACCGCCCAAATCGCCGCCGTTGCACAAGCCCCGTTAGTTTCACTTTGTGTCCGTCCATAAACGATTTCGCCCGGCTTTAACATCTGCGCTTGCAGATTTGCTGTAGCTAAAAAACTTAATGCAGCAAATAAAATAGCTAATTTGATGTTATCAATTTTCATAGTTTCGCCTCATTGATTTTTATCCGTTTAATAGGCACTTTTTAGTAAAGAATAAGTGTAAACTCTCCAAAAGTGGTGTCTCTGGTAAATGTTGCGAACATGAATACTTCAATAGAAGTATTATCAAACTCTCGATAGTTTGCCCCGGCGTTATAAGCATTTGCGGGAACATTAGGGTAGCGAGCTGTGACGGAAACAAAACGGTTGGAAATCGGAAAGCCAAAGTTGATTCGGTAAACACCTGCAAATTCTCCGAGAGGAAAAGTAATTGTAAATCCGCAGTTTCCCGTCGAAGTATTATTTACTCCATTGTAGCAGCGCACTACTTGACCGGATGAGTTGACAAAAAGCATTGCTTTGACCAAACCGTTTGCGGCAATATCCTGTCGCGCATTGCCGCTAATTTGTAGACTGCCGTTTGAGACAAGGTTTCCAGTAAGACTTTGATTACCTCCGACGCTCAAGTTTCCGTTGATTGTCCCTGTGCCTGAAATATTAAAATTTGAATTGGTTTGCGTCTGCGTCGAATTGCGAATAAAATCCGCGACGCCGTTCGTCCGCGTGATGTATTCGCTCGCCGCGACGCCGCCGAGTTGTGCGGAGTTTTGCGAACTGTCGGCGTTCGTCGCGTTTTGCGAGCGCGACGCAAACGGCACGACCGTCAACTGTTGGCGCGGCCCGAGAATCGTCAACTGATTCGGCGAACCGAACGGTCGAATCGCAATTTCAATAAAAATGCTATTCGGATTCTGAAAAGCCTGCGCACCGAAATCGAGCGCGACGCTGAACACGCCGTTAATTAAAGTCGTGCCGGGACGCGAAACGGTCGGACCGATTTGCGTTCCGCCTGTAATCGCGTCAAACAACTTGAATTCCAAATCATAACGCCCGTTTGCCGGGCTTGTGCCGTCATTCAACTTTCCTTGAAAACTGAACGCATTTCCCTGTGCTAAAGCTAAACCCGCAACGCTGAAAATTATTGCCAAAATAAATATTGTTTTTTTCATTTAATTCTTCTCCGATTTTCTATTTCTGACCGAACAGCGAAAATCAAACCGATTTAAAGTCAATCCGTAAATGTCTCGACCGAAACAAATTGCTGTCTTTTTTTGTTTTTTTAAGTTCTGTAGAAAATCTATTAGAGAAACCGTAAAGGTGTCAGCGAATTTAAACTTAATTTATTCTGAATTTAACTTTAATGCGATAAGTCGAGATGTAAGAATGGTTTAGAGGTTTAGGAGGTAAAATCCGAAAAATTTTTTTTCCGATTAAATCGGGCGCAACTTTTCTAAAGAGTGATAAACGGAAAAGTTCCGCCGCAGATTTTTGCCGTTGAGATATACAATTTTACATTGATTTATTGATTCGTTAGGATGTTTCTTATTTTAATAAACTTTTTCCTGCGTTTGCCTTAACATTTACGTAAAGTTATTATTTCTCTTTCACTTCTTGGAGGAAATTTCAAAAAATGGCAGTAGAAGGCGTGGAGATTACTCCCGCAAATGGAAAGTTGGGCATTTTGCTCGTTGGACTCGGTGCGGTCAGCACGACGTTTGTTGCAGGTGTTGAAGCGGTTCGCAAAGGAACTGCAAAACCTTTCGGCAGTTTGACGCAGATGGGAACGATTCGTCTCGGAAAGAGAACGGAAAATCGTTCGCCGTTAATTAAAGACTTCGCGCCGCTCGCGGATTTGAACGACGTCGTTTTCGGCGCGTGGGATATTTTTCCCGAATCGGCTTATGAAGCCGCGCTTCACGCCGGAGTTTTGGAAAAAGCTCTGGTCGAAGATTTGCGCGAACAGCTCGATTCGCTGAAACCGATGCCCGCCGTTTTTTCGCACAATTACGTTAAGCGTTTAAATGGCACGAACATCAAAGAAGGCAAGAACAAAATGGAGCTTGCCGAACAATTGATGGCGGACATCGCAAAATTCAAAGAAGAAAAAGGCTGCGATCGTTTAGTTATCGTGTGGGCGGCTTCGACGGAAATCTTTCTCGAACCTTCGGAAATTCACAATTCGATCGAAGCGTTTGAAAAAGCGATGTACGACAACGACGAACGCATTGCGCCTTCGATGATCTACGCTTACGCCGCGATCAAAGCCGGCGTTCCGTTTGCAAACGGCGCACCGAATCTGACGGTCGATATTCCGGCTTTATTGCAACTTGCCGAACAAAACGGCGTTCCGATCTGCGGAAAAGATTTCAAAACCGGACAAACTTTGATGAAAACGATCATCGCGCCGGGTTTGAAAGCGCGAATGCTCGGACTCGACGGTTGGTATTCGACAAACATTTTAGGAAACCGTGACGGCGAAGTTTTGGACGATCCCGAAAATTTCAAAACGAAGGAAGAATCAAAACTTTCGGTGCTCGAAACGATTCTCCAACCCGATCAGCATCCTGATCTTTACGGACATTTTTCGCACGTTGTCCGCATCAATTATTATCCGCCGCGCGGCGATAACAAAGAAGGTTGGGACAACATCGACATTTTCGGCTGGCTCGGTTACAAAATGCAGATAAAAGTTGATTTTCTCTGCCGCGATTCGATTCTTGCCGCGCCGCTCGTGCTTGATTTGGCGTTGTTTATGGATTTAGCGCAACGTGCCGGAATGAAAGGAATTCAGGAATGGCTTTCGTTCTATTTCAAAGCTCCGCAAACCGCCGCAGGACTTTATCCCGAACATGATATTTTCATTCAACTCAAGAAGTTGAAAAATACGCTTCGGTATATGATGGGCGAAGATTTGATCACACATCTCGGCAACGAATATTACGAAGAATAATTAAAATTCAAACAAACTTTATACACCTTTCGTTTCGGCATTTAACCGCCTAAATGAAAGGTGTATAATAATTTAAAGACGATTTTACAATTTGAGGTGGTCGTATGTTTGAAACAGCAGAACTCGGTCGCAAGATAAGCAAAGAAGATTACAAAACGCTCGAACCCGAACTGCGGATGCAGCTTTTGGACGTTCAGGAAGACCTGAAAAATGCTTCCTTTCCCGTTATTATTTTGATCGGCGGAGTTGACGGCGCAGGCAAAGGCGAAACGGTCAATCTGCTGCACGAATGGATGGACGCACGTTATCTCGAAACTCACGCTTTCGGCGCACCTTCCGACGAAGAACGCGAACGTCCCGAAGAATGGCGTTTCTGGCGCGTTTTACCGCCGAAAGGTCGCATCGGAATTTTTTTCGGTTCGTGGTACACGCGCCCGATAGTTGATTGTGTTTACGGAAAAACGAGTGAACACGATCTCGATTCCGAACTCGCTTCGATCAATGCATTTGAAAAAGAACTCGTTGACGACGGCGCGTTAATCATCAAATTTTGGTTTCATCTCAGCAAAGATGCGCAGGAAACACGCCTCAAATCATTAAGCAAAAATCCGAAAACACGCTGGCGCGTAACGAAAGAAGATTGGAAACATTTCAAAATGTATGACACATTTCGGCATATTTCCGAACGCGCACTTCGCACGACGAGTACGGGTGAAGCCGCTTGGACGATCGTCGAAGGTGCAGACGAAAGATACCGCAGCATCACCGTCGGCAAACATATTTTGGAACAAATTTCACAGCGTCTGGATAAGGAAAAAGTAAAGAAAGAAAAGCCGAAAGCGAAAAAAATCAAATCGGACGATTCTTACACTTTGCTCGATACGCTCGATCTGACGCAAACTCTGGACGAAGAAAAATACAAGAAACAGCTTGAAAAATATCAGGGAAAATTAAACAAACTCTACCGCAAAGCCAAAGCGAAAAATCGTTCGGCGATCTTGGTTTTTGAAGGTTGGGATGCTGCCGGAAAAGGCGGCATCATTCGGCGCATCACGCCTGCAATGGACGCGCGCGATTATCAGATCATTCCGATTGCCGCACCGACCGAAGAAGAACGCGCACAGCATTATTTATGGCGTTTTTGGCGGCATATTCCGCGCGACGGACGCGTCACGATCTTTGATCGAAGCTGGTATGGGCGCGTTTTAGTTGAAAGAGTCGAAGGATTTGCTCGGGAAGACGAATGGAAACGTGCGTATTCCGAAATCGTAAATTTTGAAGAAAAACTCTGCAAACACGGCATTATTTTACTCAAATTTTGGGTTCACATCAGTCAGGAAGAACAACTCAACCGTTTTGAATTGCGGCAAAATACGCCGTATAAACATTACAAAATCACGGAAGAAGATTTTCGCAACCGTGAAAAATGGCACGATTACGAAATTGCCGCCAACGAAATGGTCGAACGAACCGCGACAGAATTTGCGCCGTGGCATTTGATCGAAGCAAACGATAAAAAATTTGCCCGAATCAAGGTTTTGAAAACTTTTTGCGAATTGCTGAAAAAATCGCTTTGAATCGTTTCACTACAAACGATAGCGGGTAATTTCTCCTCAAATCGGACGCACGATTGACGCTTTAAAACAAAAAAACCGGGTAGAAAATCTTTACAAAGAGGAAAATCTACTCAGTTTTTTGTTTTCAAGATTGTCTTGAAAATCAGAAAAAGACTAGTGTGAATTAAATGTAAGGGCATAAAATTATTAATCCGGCGCGATTTCCAAAAAAATACGAAAAAAATGGCACGATTCTTGCTGAATTTTTCGGCGTTGAAAGATTCGGTCTTTCAAAGTTGTCTTGAACAAATTGAAATTTGCAATCTTTCAATCCTTGAAATTTTGAATTTTAATAAGAAAGAAAGCCGTCAATTTTGTAAGATTTCCTTTATTTTACATTTCAGCTTTCTTGCACAAATTAACAAATTTGTGTAAAACATTAGCAGAATCAAACGGGTCCTTTTATTTGGTTCTGCATTCCAAAAACTGGACGAAACGTCCTCCGACATCCGAAGTCCAGCCAACGAAAAATCTTTTGAAATCATCAATGTAGGCACCGACCGCACCGAAAATATTTCGGCAAAGTCGAATTGAAAATGCGTCCATAATTTTGGTGAAACGTCCGAATATTTGAAGCGTTTTACGTTAATAAAGGCGAGGAGAGAAAAACGAAATGAAAAACGAAATGGCTAAAAAGAAACAAATGGGTGAAAAAATGATTTTGCTTGATCCTGACCAAAAATCGCCGAGAGCGAAGGAGTTTGAAGACAAACTTTCGGCGCGAATCGTCGGTCAGGAACGCGCACTTCGTCGGATGAGCGGTCTTTTCCAGATTTATTTAGCTGGAATGAATAATCCTTCTCGTCCGATCGGCACGATGCTTTTCTTGGGTCCGACAGGTTCGGGAAAAACGCGTGTTGTCGAAGCGGCGGCGGAAGTTCTTTTCGGAGAACCGCATGCAGTCGTCAAGATCGATTGCGCCGAATTTCAGCATTCACACGAAATTGCCAAGTTGATCGGTTCGCCTCCGGGATATTTAGGACACCGCGAAACTTCGCCGATGTTGACGCAGGAAAATCTCGACAAAGCGCACACGGAAGACACGAAATTGACGTTTGTGCTTTTTGATGAGATCGAAAAAGCGTCGGATTCATTGTGGCAATTGCTGTTAGGAATTTTAGACAAAGCGACTTTAACGCTCGGCGATAATCGCCGCGTCGATTTTTCAAAAGCCGTCGTGATTATGACCTCAAATCTCGGCGCACGCGAAATGTCGGAAATGATTTCCGGCGGAATCGGTTTTGCACCGACAAAAACCGGAAAAGCGCAGGAAGACAATGAAATCGACACGAAAATTTATCGTACTGCTTTAGAAGCCGCGAAACGTAAATTCTCGCCCGAATTTATGAACCGCATCGATAAAGTCGTCGTTTTCCGAAGCTTGAAAGAACATCATTTGCGTCAAATTCTTGACATCGAACTGAAAGATGTTCAAGACCGCATCACGGAATCAGCCGGAACGAAGTTTATTTTCGATTGTTCTGACAAAGCAAAGGAATTTTTGCTCAAAGAAGGAATCGATTTGAAATACGGTGCACGCCATTTGAAACGCTCGATCGAACGCTTTTTGGTTTATCCGCTTTCAAATTTGGTCGCAACCGAACAGGTCGAAACAGGCGATTTGGTCAGCATCGATTTTGACGAAGAAGCCGACAAACTGACGTTTACCAAGCAGTCAGGCGGAATGATCATCAATGAAGATGAGGATTTTATGTATGACGAAGATTTAGAAAATAAATCGGATGCCGTCGGAATGCCGCTTCCGCAAGCCCAAGCCGCCGCAAGCGGAAAGGGCAGCAAATCAAACGGGGAAAATCAAGAAAGCTAAGGTTTTCAAACACTTAAAGTTAAAAAGGACGAGAAACTTTCTCGTCTTTTTTTATTCCCACTGCATCGCTCTTTTAACCGCATCTTTCCATTTTTGCTTCAATTCGTCCGCTTTCTCTTTCGACATTTGCGGCAAAAATTTTTTGTCAACTTGCCAAAATTCCTTCAATTCCTCGCGCGATTTCCAAAACCCGACCGCTAAACCCGCTAAAAATGCCGCACCAAGCGCAGTCGTTTCCGTGATTTTTGATCTCACGACCGGAATTTGCAAAATGTCGGCTTGAAATTGCAAAAGCGAATCGTTTTTTGTCGCGCCGCCGTCAACGCGAAGTTCTTTTAATTCTACTTTTGCGTCGGCTTGAACGGCTTCGAGCAAATCCGCCGTTTGATAGCAAATCGATTCGACCGCCGCCCGTGCAATATGCGCCTTCGTAGTTCCGCGCGTCAAACCGATTATCATTCCACGCGCATTTTGATCCCAATATGGTGCGCCAAGTCCGGCAAAAGCAGGAACAAAATAAACCCCGCCGTTGTCTTCGACCGAATTTGCCAACTCTTCGACATCGGCAGAATTTTCAATGATTTCAAGCGAATCTCTGAGCCACTGAACGACTGCGCCGCCGATAAAAACACTACCTTCCATCGCATATTCGGTCTTTCCGTCAATTTGCCACGCAACCGTCGTCAACAATCTGTTTTCGGATTTTATCGGCTTTTCACCGATATTTTGCAGCAAAAAACAGCCTGTTCCATAAGTGTTTTTCGACAAACCTTTTTCAAAACAAAGCTGTCCGAAAAGCGCGGCTTGCTGATCGCCCGCATTTCCCGCAATTTTCACGCCTTTTAATTCCGAAACAGCTTCGACTTCGCCGTAAACTTCACTAGAAGAAACAACTTTAGGTAAAATCGTGTGCGGTATCTGAAAGATTTCGAGCAATTCCTCATCCCAATCGAGCGTTTGTATATTGAACAACATCGTCCGTGAAGCATTTGAAACATCAGTTATATGCGTTTTACCGTATGTGAGCTTCCAAATCAGCCAAGTATCTATCGTGCCGAAAAGTAATTCACCGTTTTCGGCTCTTTCCCTTGCGTCATTTATATTTTCCAAAAGCCAATTGATCTTACTTGCCGAAAAATACGCGTCAACTTCCAAACCCGTTTTATTACAAATTAAATCAGCGTGATTTTCACGAATTTCGTCGCAGAATTTAGATGTGCGTCGATCTTGCCAAACGATTGCGTTATAAACAGGTTCACCCGTTTTTCTATCCCAAATCACGGTTGTTTCACGCTGATTCGTAATGCCGATCGCGGCAACATTTTCCGCCGAAATTTTCGCGCTTTTCAATGCTTCGATTGCCGTTTGTTTTTGCATTTCCCAAATCTCGTTCGGATTATGCTCAACCCAGCCCGAACGCGGAAAGATTTGCGTAAACTCTTTTTGTGCAACAGAAACAACATTGCAATTACGGTCAAAAATTATCGCTCGGCTGCTTGTCGTTCCTTGATCGAGCGCAAGAATATATTTCATTGTTTAATGCAAATAACCTAATTTTTTAAAGGCTTCAACAACTCCATTCTTAAACTTCTGATAAGAATGGAGTTGCGCAAGTTTCTTTAAATCTGCAGTTTGACCGATTATTTGGTAAAGTTCAGAAATTTCAAATTCATATCTTCTGCGACGAGGTAAATCACGCCGGGAAATTCGGATTGCATTTTCGATTGCAGCTTTTGGGTCTGCATAATTTTCTGGCTGACGATGAATTTCTAAATCCTGATCAGTTAAAACTGTATCAATTTGGTTTTTAAGAACATCTTTATCCGCCAACATCCAAGCTTCTGTCATTTGAATTGGAATTACTGCTACCAAATTTTTGCAAAGGCTTGTATTTTCTGAATTTGCAACATTTTCAAAAGCAGGATTTATTTTATGTTCAATAACGTGTTTGTCAGAGTTGCTATCAGCATCTGTGTGAATACATAAAACATTCATTCCAATTTTATGAGCATCTTGTGAGGCGCGAAATACTTCATCAATAAACTCGCCATGACTTTTAATATGTTCAGGTTCATAGACCTCTATTTCGCCCTGACAATCGAACGCGACAATTTCAAAAGTACGTCGGATAATTTGTCCTAAAAAACGAACATCAGTTGTGCCTTCTGTGATAAATCCGATGGTGACAATATTACTCATTTATCTTGAATTTATTTCTAATTGTTTCAAAATCTGCTGTGTCAAGATAGTCCAGTAGTCTTTGAAAAGATATTCTATTTTCCGATTCGTCTCGAAAATCCAAATTTCTTTGTTTATCATCAAAAGGTGAAGTTACTGACAGCATTTTAGTAATGTACATTTTCAGCCTTTTATTTTTAACAGTAGTTATTTGTGTTACCAATTCTGAAAACCAAACCTTAAGTAGATTTTGCTCTTCCAATTCAAAAATTTTACTTACTAAGACTGGTGAATGAGTATTTACAATAATCTGTCTTAAAGGCATTTCAACATCTGCAAAATCTACACTTAAATCTTTCAATAACTCAGCCATTGCTTTTAACCGAAAAGGATGAATCCCATTTTCAGGTTCTTCAAAACAAATCAGACCTTTATGATTTTCGTCGTATTGCAATATACAAAGAGTCAACAAACGCAAAGTTCCTTCAGATAAAACTCGTGATGAAAATTCTCTTCCATCGTCATTTTTAACTTTAATTATGTATTGTTTATTCGCTTTGTCATCGTGTACTTGAACTTCAGTAATCTGGGGCAAAAGTTTATTTAATCGACGGGAAATATGTTTCAATAAGGATTCTTCATCGAGTTTAATTCGATACAGAGCCGCAGCTAAATTTTCACCCGTTTGTGTAATTGTATCTTGGCTTCCCAAATCCTGTCTCGTTGGTTCTCTAAGTGATTGAGGATTTAGCTGGAGAAATTTCCAATTTCTCATTTCTTCACGGGCTGCGAAAACATGCGGAAAATCAACGGAATTCGTTCCGCTCAAAACTGTTTGAGCAATTGCATTTGCAGCTGTTTCTTTTCCTCCCGGTTTTCCGTCTTGAGGGAGTTTAATGGTAATTACTCCTGATTTCTCCTCTGTGTAAATATAAGGTTTACTGCGTTTTCCTGTTATAACTTTTGGTCGCCAATTATCTGACACCTCTGAAGGAATGAAAACTTTTTCCCATTGATCTTTGCTTGAGTCGAGTTTTTCTAACTTCTCATACTTAACAAAAAGGTTGTCAATACCTCTTGAGTCTTTGTCACGTCGAATGCATAAATCATAGCGAAGTCTGGTATATTTTAGGGTTGCTTCACCACCCCAATTGTCTTTAACTTTTTTATCAATTAACATTTCAACAGAAAATGTTATTTCATCCGCATATAAACTTTCTCCGCTTTCATCTTCACCGTAATTAGTGAAAAGTTCAGATGATTCCCCTCGTTGCTCCTTAAAAGCTGTTTTTAAATCAGTTTCAGCTAATCTTGAAAGCAATTGTAAAGCATCAAATAAATTGCTTTTGCCCGAAGCGTTTACTCCTGCAACAATTGTAAGTGGGGAAAATTCCATCTCAAAGTTATGAAATGTTTTGAAACCGTTTATTTTTATTTTTGTTATCATTTGATGTCTCGGAATATTGAAAAATTCTAACTTTTTCTCCTGCATTCATCAAACATTGAAAGATTAGTGTCAATAAAACAATAAAGAATTCATCTTATCGAAGCATTTTCACAAAATCTTTTTCAAAATATTCTTTGATTTGGTCACGAATTTTACGAAACGCCGCCAAACGCATTTCTTCATCACCTGATATTTCTGCCGGGTCTTCGAAAGAATGATGAATAAGCTTTGTTTTCGCAGGAAAATAAGGGCAATTTTCTTTTGCGTTATCACAAACCGTTAAGACAAAATCAATCTCTTCATTTTCAAAATCGTTCACCGATTTTGAACGATTATTTGAAATATCAATGCCGATTTCAGCCAAGACTTTAATGGCTTCGGGGCGAACGATCGAAGGTTTCGTGCCAGCACTGTTTACTTCATATTTGCTTTGCGTAATATGTTTCAACAATCCTTCTGCCATTTGCGATCGCGCCGAATTTCCCGTGCATAAAATTAGAATCTTCTTTCTTTTTGACATAAATTTCAAGTTGTTTTTTGAATAAATTTATCTTTTTGCTTGAGTGCAACGCGCACTAAAAGTATTAAAACCGGAACTTCGATCAAAGGACCGATAACAGCAGCAAAAGCCGCGCCCGAATTTATCCCGAAAACGGCAATCGCAACCGCAATTCCGAGTTCGAAATTATTTCCGGCGGCGGTAAATGCAAGTGAAGTGCTTTTCGCATAATCTGCTCCGGCTTTTTTCGCCAGATAAAATGCCGAGAAAAACATCACAACAAAATAAATCACAAGCGGAAGCGCAATTCTTAAAACATCTAACGGAATCTGCACGATTAAATTACCTTTAAAACTGAACATTACAACGATCGTAAACAATAGTGCAATTAAAGTTATCGGGCTGATTTTCGGAATAAAAGTGTTTTGATACCAATCTTTTCCCTTGGCTTTTACCAAAATAAACCTCGTTAGCATTCCGGCAAAAAACGGAATCCCGAGATATATAAAAACGCTTTCGGCAATTTGCGCGATGCTGATAGCTACTTCTACACCTTTGATCCCAAAAAACGGCGGTAAAACGGTCACGAAAATGTATGCGTAAACACTATAAAAAAGAACTTGAAAGATACTGTTAAAAGCCACTAAACCCGCCACATATTCGTTGTCGCCTTTTGCTAAATCATTCCAAACAATGACCATTGCGATACACCGTGCAATTCCGATCATTATCAAACCGATCATATAATCGGGTTTGTCAGGTAATAAGAAAACAGCGAGGAAAAACATCAAAAGCGGACCGATTATCCAATTTTGAACGAGAGATATTAAAAGAATTTTCAGATTTCGGAAAACTTCGGGCAACTCTTCATATTTAACTTTTGCGAGCGGCGGATACATCATCAAAATCAAGCCGACAGCGATTGGGATATTTGTCGTTCCGGCTTGAAATCGGTTAATAAATCCGGCAGTTTGCGGCAAAAAATATCCTAAACCGACACCGATTGCCATTGCCGTAAAAATCCATAACGTCAAAAAACGATCGAGAAATGAAAGATGCTTTTCAGAAAATTCTTCGGAAAAATTTTGCATAACGAATATGATAAGCCGTATATATAAAAACCAAAGAGAACGAAAACAAAAAACGATCGTTAATAAAATTCTGAATTTATTTGCTTTCGTCCTCGATTCTTATTTTTAATTTCTGGTTATTCCTATTTGAGCCGCAGTCGGCGCACAACAGGCAGAAGCGGCAATATCTTTGTCTTCGGTATTGCCAAGAACAACAAAAACTTCCCAGCGATTTCCATCAGGATCGGCAACCCAAGTTTTGTTTTGTAATGCGTAACAGCAATCGGTCTGCATTTCATCCAATGTTATTAAACCGTTTTGCTGCCATCTTTTACCCATTTCCAAAACTTCTTCCTTGGTTTCGACTTGAATTCCCAAATGCGATAGCGAACCACCTTTTTCGACCGCGATTTGATTCATCGTTAAGTTTAAAGACGGATTGGCAACATCGAATTTTGCATAATCGCTTTTCAACTTTAAAGGTTCGATACCGAACATTTTTTTGTAAAACTCGACGCTTTCCGCGACATTTCTAACATTCAATGAAATATGTGTTTTCATATTATTTCTCCAAAATGAATTTCATATACGCTAAAACATATATGATAAAGCGAATATATTCCCGTTTGAAAAATATGTCAAGACAAAAATAAAAAAAAATGGTAAAGTTTGTCTATGAATGAAGATTTTCTGCTCAATCTCGAAACTTTTTTTATGGCGTTAGCCGATAAAACACGGCTTCGTTTGCTGAATTTAATGCGCGGCGGCGAGGTTTGTGTTTGTTTTTTTACCGAAGTCTTAAATGAAAGCCAACCGAAGATTTCGAGACATCTTGCATATTTGAGAAATGCCGGAATTGTCGAAGCAAGACGCGACGGTAAATGGATGCATTATAAAATTGTCGAACCCGAAAGCGATTATGTCGCAAAAGTTTTGCAAGACACCTTAGATTGGCTTGCTTCGCAGGACGAAATGCAGAAAGATTATGAAAAACTTGCCATTGCTTGTTGTGCGCCCAACACACAAATAACAATTTCACGCGCACCGAAACCAAACACATTCGCTGAAACCGATATGTATCAAAAAAGAACCGACGAACTAGAAACTTTTCTGTTGTGATTTATCGTCTTTATATGGGCAATGGCGGCAATCGTTGCTGCAGCAATAACCGCGTTTGAGCAGAAAATGTTCGGTCAAGACCATTAATCCGTTTTCAAAATAATAATCAATGCCCTCGATAAAAGCATTTTGAGAACTTTCTTTATTTTTATTTTGTTCGGAATTCGTCATAACAAAACCCTTTCATAAATTCCTAAAAATTCTTT